>NZ_JAGPYT010000010.1:0-76497 GCF_024453995.1 Corynebacterium sp. CCUG 51687
CCCAACCCCTGAAAAAGCACACATTTTGTCACTTAAGTCGACACGCCGAGAAAAGCACACATTTTGTCGCTTAACCCCAACAACCGCACTGTTACGCGTTCAGCTACAACTGGCCGTTTTGTCACAAAGCGGTGGGGCGACGAAAACCCTAATGGAACTGTTCGTCAGCGAGTCTAACTCGGCGGCTCAGTTACTTTAACTGCTGGGTCGGCAAAAAGGGCAGGCCCTCACTTTCGTGAGGGCCTGTGACCTGTATTGTACGGGCGTTTTCCCGTTTAACGTTCTCAAGTGTACAGGCTAGTTGTCGAAAGTCAAGATCAAACACGCTCAATTCATGTAGCGTCATTGCCCATGGGGAAATTCACACATAAGTCACTCGGCGTGTTCCGTGATGCTATTCCGCCAGCGCGTTTTCAGACGTATCTCGACGCTGGCGGAAGTCTTGATCAGGCGGTAGCGCTTTATTTATGGAACATGGAGGCGGCATCAGCGGTGACGCAGATGTCTGGGCTAGTAGAAGTGCTTTTCCGTGACACCATTGACCAAAACTTGCAGGCGTGGAATTGTAGTCAGGGTTTTGGACCAGAGTGGATTACTAACCCTGCCGTTCCTCTGCAACATATAGTTCGTAAAACGCCTCCCCCGCATTGGCATCCTTCGTCGAGTCAACCCTTGTGGAAAGACTGGTGGGAAGCCCGAGCAGAATGCCTTAGCCATCAAGCCAATCATCACGATCTTGTCGCCGGATTATCCTTTGGAACGTGGACGAGTATTCTCCCGCACCCGAGTGCAACAAGTAATAGCAATGCCAGGCTATGGCTCTGGAATAACGCCCTGAGTGTTGGTTTCAGTAATGAACCGAAAGAAGCGGTGTATCGGTGGTCCCAAGAGGTGAGGCAAATGAGAAATCGTGCGAGCCACCTACGTCCAATGCTTGATACAGACCGGCTGATGAAGTTTCACAAGTATTCCATTCGATTGCTTCGCAGCATTAACGAGGATTTTGGTCAAGTTGTTGCAGGATTCGCGCTTATACCTAATGTGATCAAAAGTAAACCGCTCTGACTCACCCTACTCCCCAACCAAAACAGCCCGCGCCGTACCGTAGTACCGCGCGGGCTGCCCCACCATGGGCCCCACCAGGCCCTTTAGGTTCGGGCCCCACCAGACCCGAAAGGAGGTCGTCACGCTGTTGCTGTCATCAGAGCCAAGCAATGTGACAGGCAATGGTGACTGACCGCGTTCCATGGTACCCGGTTGGCGCGGTGGGGGCGAAGTGGGCGTCGGAAAGCGAAAAGTGGGGCGCAAGCAAAAACGCAATTCTGTTCACAAAATCTCGAGTAAACTCATCATCACTACCTGTCCCCCCAAAAAATGACGCCTACAATCAAACTTTCCAATTCCACAATCTGTAAAGGACCGCCCATGGACCTCGTAAGGCTCTTGCGCAGGCACGCGCGCCCATACCGCGGCGCGATGCTCGCGGTGGTGTTGCTGCAGGCAATCACGACTGCGGCGACGCTCTACCTGCCCAGCCTGAACGCAAAAATTATCGACGAAGGCGTCTCCCAAGGTGACGTCCCCTTCATCTGGCGTACCGGCGGCGTGATGCTTGCTGTGGCGTTTGTGCAGGTGATCGCGGCGTGCGCGGCGGTCTGGTTCGGGTCGAGGGGCGCGATGGGCACGGGCCGCGATATCCGCGAGGAGGTGTTTGGTCGGGTGTCGCGGTTCTCGGCGGAGGACATGTCGCACTTCGGCTCGGCGACGTTGATTACGCGCGGGACGAATGACGTGCAGCAGGTCCAGCAGGTGTTCTTGATGTTCTTGAACTTTATGGTGGCGGTGCCGATCATGATGGTCGGCGGCGTGGTCATGGCGGTTCGGGAGGATCCGGGGATGAGTTGGCTGGTCGCGGTTTCTGTGCTTGTGTTGGCGGTGGTTGTGGCGGCGCTGATCGGCCTGCTGCTGCCGTTGTTCCGTTCGATGCAGTCGAAGATTGACCGTATTAATGGTGTGCTGCGTGAGCAGATCGCGGGCGTGCGCGTGGTGCGCGCGTTTACGCGGGAGGAGTTCGAGTCCGAGCGTTTCGACGCCGCCAATGCCGACCTCACGCGGTTGAGTCTGCGGATCGGCAATTTGTTTGTGATGATGTTCCCGGTGATCATGCTGATCCTGAACCTGGCGACGGCGGCGGTCCTCTGGTTCGGTGGTCATCGTGTGGATGCGGGTGAGGTGCAGGTCGGGTCGTTGACGGCGTTCTTGCAGTACCTCCTGCAGATCCTCGCGGCGGTGATGATGGGCGCGTTCATGGCGATGATGCTCCCGCGCGCCCTGGTGTGCGCCACCCGTATCACGGAGGTGCTGAAGCACGAGCCGTCGCTGACCGAACCAACGGCCAGCGCAGCCGACGCCGCCACAAACAGCACCGTCACCTTCGAGGACGTGACCTTCACGTACCCGGGCGCGGAGGAACCGGTGCTGGACGGCATCTCCTTCGAAGCCAACCCTGGCGAAACAACCGCGATCATCGGCTCGACGGGTTCGGGCAAGTCGACGTTGTTGGGGTTGATTCCGCGTCTTTACGCGCCGACGGGCGGTCGGGTGCTGGTTGGTGGTCGGGATGTGGCGTCGTTACATCGTGCACAGCTGGTGGGCGCGGTGGCGATGGTGCCGCAGAAGCCGTATTTGTTCTCGGGGACGGTGGCGTCGAATTTGTGTGTGGCCAGCCCGGATGCGACGGATGAGCAGCTGTGGCGGGCGCTCGAGATCGCGCAGGCCACGTTCGTGGATGATTTGGAGATGCCGATTTCGCAGGGCGGCACGAACGTGTCCGGCGGGCAGCGGCAGCGCCTGTGCATCGCGCGCGCGATTGTGGAGCGGCGCGGCGTCCTCCTCTTCGACGACTCCTTCTCCGCCCTCGATATGACCACGGATGCGCGGCTGCGGAAGGCGCTCGCCGAGCACGTCGCCGACGCGACGGTGATCGTGGTGGCGCAGCGTGTCAGCTCTATTCAGGACGCGGACCAGATCCTGGTTCTCGACGCCGGCCGTATCGTGGCCCGCGGCACCCACGATGAACTGCTGGAGTCCTCGCCGACGTATCAGGAAATTGTCCGTTCCCAGCAGACTGTGGAGGCAAAATAATGGCTAAGGACCAAGCTAAAGACCACGTCGAACTGACCGACGAGGAAATCCAGAAGCTCGAGGGCTCCATGGACGGCCACTTCGGCGGCGCCCCGCGCTCCGCGAAGAACTTCTGGCCGTCGGCGAAGCGGCTGGTCGGTCTGCTGGCCCCGCACAAGGCGATGTTTGCCCTGGTGGTGGCGCTGGTGTGCGTGTCCGTCGGGCTGAATGTGTACGCCCCGCGCGTGATGGGCCACGCCATGGACGTCATCTTTTCTGGCGCGATCGGCGCCCACCTGCCGGCCGGCGCGACCCAGGAGCAGGTGATTGAGGGGTTGCGCGCGGGCGGCCAGGACACGTTCGCGGACATGCTGTCCGGGATGGATGTGACTCCTGGTGTGGGCGTCGATTTCTCGCGCCTCGGCCAGCTGATCCTGGCGGTGTTGGCGCTCTACGTCGGCGCGAGCCTCCTGATGTGGCTGCAGGGTTTCCTGCTCAACCGCATGGTCATGCGCGAGATTTACCGCCTGCGTGCCCAGGTGGAGGCGAAGCTGAACCGGGTGCCGTTGAGCTACTTCGACCGCGGCCAGCGCGGTGATATCCTGTCGCGCACCACCAACGACGTCGATAATGTGCAGCAGACGTTGCAGCAGGCGCTGTCGCAGGCGTTGCAGTCGGTGCTGATGGTGTTGGGCATCATGGCGATGATGTTTACGGTGTCGTGGCAGCTCACCCTGCTTGCCCTCGTCTCGATTCCGCTGACGGCGCTGGTGGTCGGGTGATCGGTAAGCGTTCGCAGCGGCACTTCAAGCAGCAGTGGCGCGCAACGGGCCAGCTCAACGGGCACATCGAGGAGTCGTTCTCGGGCCACGAGGTGATCACGCTCTTCGGCCGCCAGGACGCCTCTCAAGAAATTTTCGACGCCCGCAACCACGACCTCTACACCGCCTCCGCCTCCGCGCAGTTCCTTTCCGGGCTCATGATGCCGATCATGCAGTTCATTTCCTACCTGTCCTACGTCCTCATCGCGGTCTTCGGCGGCCTGAAAGTCGCCAACGGCTCGCTGACGCTCGGCGCGGCGACGGCGTTCATCCAGTACTCTCGCCAGTTCAACCAGCCGCTCGGGGAGCTCGGCGGCATGGCTCAGATGGTGCAAAGCGGCGTCGCGTCCGCCGAGCGCGTCTTCGAATTCCTCGACGCCCCCGAGGAGCCCCGCGAGTCACACACCAGCCCGAAGCGCGCCTCCGGGCACGTCCAATTTATCGACGTCCACTTCTCCTACACCGACACTCCCCTCATCCAGGACCTCAACCTGGAGGTGCAGCCGGGCCAGAAGGTCGCCATCGTTGGGCCGACCGGCGCCGGCAAAACCACCCTGGTCAACCTGTTGATGCGCTTCTACGACATCGACTCGGGCCAGATTCTCCTTGATGGCGTCGATACGCAGTCGATGTCTCGCCAGGACTTGCGCAGCCAGGTCGGCATGGTACTTCAGGACGCCACCCTCTTCGAAGGCACCATCCTGGAAAACATCCGCTACGGTCGCCTCGACGCCACCGACGAGGACGTCATCGCCGCCGCCAAAGCCACCCTTGTCGACCGCTTCGTGCACACCCTCCCCGACGGCTACCACACCGTCATCGACCAGGACGGCGGCGCCCTCTCCGCCGGCGAACGCCAACTGATCACCATTGCGCGCGCCTTCGTGTCGAAGCCGTCCCTGCTCATCCTCGACGAAGCCACCTCCAGCGTGGACACCCGCACCGAGCTGATGGTGCAACACGCGATGGCCGCCCTCCAAGCCGACCGCACCAGCTTCGTCATCGCCCACCGCCTCTCCACCATCCGCGACGCCGACCTCATCCTGGTCATGCAGGACGGCCACATCGTCGAACAAGGCGACCACGCCTCCCTCCTCGCCCGCCGCGGCGCCTACTGGGAGCTCAACGAGGCCGGCTTCTCCGAGGACTAGGCCCCTGGCCCCTGGTCCCAGTGACAAAGGACGCAACCCTAAATTATCTAGCCATTCAAACGTGCAGGTAGAAAAAGGGCTATGTGTTAAGGGGTGCGTCTTTTGTCACTCAGCCCACCCGACGAGACACCACATTCCTTGATTTCCCCTAGATCAACCCTTCGTCGTTTCCTCAGGTCGCCAATTCCACGCGCAGGAATCTGGTGCGCGCCTCCACTCACCCCACCAGGTCAGACACCAAAGCCCCCTACCCTGCTCGGGTGCACCACATTTTTGCGGGGTTGAGGTGGATGTGGACTTCGTCACCGGGGGCGGTGTATGCGAGTGGGGTGTCGGGGTCGCAGTGGAGGACGATTCTCCCGTAGGACGTTTCAATGCCAACTTCTTGGTATTCCCCCATGTAGACGCTGCGGGTGATTTGGCCGATGTTGTCGGTGAGGTGGCGGGCTTGTTGGCCGGTTGGTGTGGCGATTGCGCTGGTGGGATAGCCGATGGCGACGAGGGTGTCGTTGGTGGTGAGGGTGGGTTCGGCTGGGATGGTGTGGTGTTGGCTGAGGAGGGTGACGTGGGCGGTGGCGGTTCCGTAGTGGGTGTGGGTGATGGTGCCGGTGGTGGGGATGAAGATGGTGGCGCCGAGGTGGCGGGCGATTTCGACGGTGGCGGGTTGTTCGCGGAGGTCTTGGGGTGCGGCGTCTTGGGTGATGTGGCTGTTGGTGAGGTAGATGATGCGGTCGGCGATGGAGAAGGCTTCGTCGATGTCGTGGGTGACGTAGAAGGTGGTGCTGCCGAGTCGTTGGTGGGTGCGGAGGATTTGTTGTTTGAGTTGTTTGGATGAGTATGTGTCGACGTGGGCGAGGGGTTCGTCGAAGAGCATGAGGGTGGGTTGTTGGACGAGGGCGCGTGCGAGGGCGACTTTTTGTTGTTGGCCGGTGGAGAGTTGGTGGGGGTAGCGGTGTGCGAGGTCGTCGATGCCGAGGCTGAGCATGGCGACGTTGACGGCGTCGTGGTTGGCGCCGGTGAATCGGATGTTGTCGGTGATGGTGAGGTGTGGGAAGAGGGCGGGGTGGTCCATCATCATGGTGATGGGGCGTTTGTGGGGTGGGAGGTGGTGGATGGGTTGGCCGTCGATGGTGATGTGTCCGGGGGCGTGGGTGAGGCCGGCGAGTGCTTTGAGCATTGTGGTTTTTCCTGCTCCGGAGCGTCCGAGGATGACGATGAGTTCGCAGGGGTCGGCGTCGAGGTTGATGGTGTTGAGGAGGTTGCGGATGGTTATTGCTGCCATGGTTGGTGGTCCTTTCGCCAGTGCGTGTCGACGCCCCTTCGGTTCCCGATGCCACCGATGCCACCCATGCCGCCGACTCCGACTCCGACGATGGCTGCGATGCCGACGATGAAGAGGGAGACGGTGATGCTGATGGAGAGGGCTGCGGAGTAGTTTGCGGCGTCGAGAAGCATGAAGAGTCGGAGGATGAGGAGTGGTGTGTCGGGTGTGCTGACCCAGAGGAGTGGGACGGCGAGGACGGTGGTGTTGGAGAAGACGGCGAGGAAGCCGAGGATGAGCAGGTGTGCGGAGCGTGGTAGGACGATGGTGGTGGTGGCGCGGATGGGGCCGACGCCTTGGAGGAGTGCGGTGCGGTATTCGCCTTGGGACATGAGGGGGCCGATGTAAACGAGGAGGAAGTATGTGATGGCGAGGGAGCTGGGGAGGCAGGCGAGGACGACGGCGGTGAAGGCTGCGGCTGGGTTTGCTGGGCTGTCGAGGGAGGGTTGAGTGGCGATGATGCGGAGTCCGCATCCGATGGTTGCCCCGGGGGCGGTGGCGATGAGGGCGAAGGTGGCGTCGATAAGTCGGCGGCCGATCCAGCCGAGGTGGTTGCCGCTGGTGGCACGGGCGGCGAGAGCGGCGGCGCTGAGGGCGAGTGAGCAGATGAGGACGATGAAGCTGAGGCCGACGGTGTTCATGACGGCGTTGCCGATTGGGGGTTGGCCGCCTTCTGTGATGCCGCGGTGGGTGGCGAGGGTGAGGAAGGTGGCGCTGAACGCGATGCCGCAGGCGAGGATCCATTGCGGGGTGCGCGTGGTGGCGCCGACGGCGTGTTCGCGGCCTGGTGTGGTGGGGTGGGTGGTGCGGATGAGTTGGATGATGCCGGGCATGCGCCGCAGTAGGCGCATGTAGTACGTGGCGGCCAGGCCGAATACTGCGAGGACTGGCAGGGTGAGGAGGAGCGCGAGCCAGGCTTCTTCGCCCTGGTTGCCGTAGGAGTGTGAGCTGAACCAGATGGTGGTGGCGGCGATGGGGGTGCGTGGGGCGATGATATTTGGGGTGATGGGGTCGGAGAGGATGGCGCTGAAGATGAATACGCAGATCGCAGGGGTGAAGAGGGCGAGGCGTGGCAGGTAGATGAGGCGGAAGAGGCTCCAGTCGTGGGCGCCGCCGAGGCGCGCGGCGTTGACTTCGCGGGCGTCGATAGGGGCGAGTGCGGTGCGTTGCGCGAAGTATGCGAGCGGCAGGAAGGAGGTGATGAAGGTGAAGGTGAGGGCGGTGAGTCCGGTGAAGTCGTCGGTGAGGGGCCATGGGAGGACTCCGGTGCGCCCGAGGATGACTTTCCACCCTGCACCGATGACGGGGTGTGGGATGGTGAGCTGGAACAACAGCATCATGTCGAGCGTGACGACGCCCATTCGCCCACACCGCGTGGCTGCGAGGGCACCGATGGTGCCCAGTGCCGTGGTTGCCAGGGTGGCGATGAGCGCGATAGTGCTGCTGGTCAGGAGTGGCGTGAGGGGTAGGCCGTGGAGCGCGCTGGTGTCGGCGAGTGCCTCTTGGATGAGCGCGCCGTACGGCAGGCCGAGCACGATCACGAAGATTGTGGTGATGGTCGCGGTGGCTCCGAGGAGGGCTTTCATGGCCGCTCCCCTGTTGTGTTGGCGAACCAGGTCATCCACCGTTCGCGTTCTGCGTCGGCGAGGTCGGGGCGGATGGCGGTGATGCCGTGGGTGGTTGCGAGCACCTCGGTGATGTTGCCGGCGACGGCGCTGTTGGTAGGGATTTGTGGGAGGCCGACGCGCCGGGCGGAGGTCTGCCCGCTCGGTGAGAGGAGCCAGTTCATCACGATCCGCGCGGCGGCCTTGTTGCTGCCCTGGGCGACGATCCCTCCGGAGGCGATCTCGAACGATGTCCCTTCGGAGGGGTAGGTAATGGTCAGGGGCGCGCCGGCACGGGTGGTTTTGTTTTGACAGTAGGGCTCGTATGAGATAGCGACGGCCGCCTCGCCGTGCGCGACAACGTCACTGGGGGCGTTGCCGGACCGGGTGAAGCGGTCGATGTTGCGTATGATGTTCTGGATCTCTGCGGGTTCGAGGCCTGCGGATTGCATGCTGAGCAGTATGGCGTACCCGGTGCCGGACGTCAGCGGTGATGGCGCGGAAACCCACCCGTTGAGTTCGGGGCGGAGCAGGTCACGCCAGGTGGTGGGCATGTCAGTGCTCAGGTTTTGGAAGGCGTCGGGGTTGCTGCACAGGCTGAGGATGGAGGCGTACACCCCGAACCAGTATCCGTGGGGGTCTTGAAACTCGGCGGGGATGGTGGTGGCTGCGGGTGGGTTGGTGGCGTCGAGGAGCCCGAGGCGGGCCGCGAATCGGTAGTTTTCGCTGGGACCTCCGACCCAGAGGTCGAATTCGCGTGACCCGGTTTGTAAACGTTTCAGCGCCTCCTGGGTGGGGAGACTGACATAGCGGACGTCCAGGCCGAGCTCGCGCCGGATGTCGAGTTTCCACTGCTCGCAGACGGTGGCGTCGTTGGAACACATGATGGTCAGGTTAGTGTTCTGCGGGATGAGGGTGCGGTACATCGTGGTGGCCGAGACGATGGCCACCACGATGATCGCTGGCAAGCGGAGCCACTTTGCAAACACAGTGCTGTAGTTTAGGGGAGTTTAGGCGTGTTTAGGCGTGCGCCTGCATCTCCGCTTCACGCTGCTGCATGAGCTTCTTCTCTTCGCGCCAGATGACCTGGAAGATGAGCAGGATCAGGACAGTGAACACGAGGAAGACGATGAAGGTGACGTCCCAGCCGGCGTACTTCACCAGGAAGCCCACACCGGTGGATGCCAGGGTCGCGCCGAGCAGGTAGCCGAACAGGCCGGTGAAGCCAGCGGCGGTGCCTGCCACGTTGCGTGGGGAAAGGTCGAGGGCCTGCAGGCCGATCAGGCCGACTGGGCCGTAGATGAACCCACCGATCAGGGCGACGTACAGCACCATCAGCCAGAACGGGGTGCCTACCGGGGAGAGCCAGTACGCCGCGATGGACAGGCCCGCGCCCAGGGTGAACAGCGAGATGGATGCGGAGCGGTTGCCGTGGAAGACCTTGTCCGAAAGCCAGCCGCACAGGATGGTGCCGATGAACCCGGCCAGCTCGAAGGCGGCGAAGCCGACCAGGCCGCTGCCGATGCTCATGTGGTGCTGCTCAGAAAGGTAGGTGGTGATCCAGTGGAGCACACCGTAGCGCAGCGCGTAGACAAACACGTTCGCGAACGCGAGCAGCATGATGATGCGGCTGTGCAGGATGTGCTTGAACACCAGGTCTTTCGTGGAGAGTTTCTCGCCGGTGTCCTCGGCGACCTTTGCTGGGTCGTCGCGGTATTCGTCAATTGGTGGGAGGCCGACTGATGGTGGGTTGTCGCGGATCAGCAGGAACGCGATGAGCGCCACCACAAGCGCGACGAGTGCGGGCAACCAGTAGGCTGCGCGCCAGTTCTGGCCCGTGATGCTCAGGCCGATACCAACCAGCACAGGCAGGCCGAATGCACCCAGGTTGTGGGATGTGTTCCACAGTGAGCCTTTCCAGCCGCGCTCGCTCGTCGAGAACCACTGCACGACGATACGCCCACACGGCGGGTAGCCCATGCCCTGGAACCAGCCGTTCAGGAACATCACGGTGGCGAACACGCCGACGCTCGCAGACACCCACGGCACGAACGCGACCACCAGGTTCATCAAGGCGGACAGCGCCAGGCCGAGCGGCAGGAAGTAGCGCGCGTTCGACTTGTCCGAGATCATGGCGCTGAAGAACTTCGACAACCCGTAGCTGACTAGCACCGCGTTGCCGATAATGCCGATCGCCGGCTTATCGATCGCGCCACTTTCGTCAATCAGCAAGGGGGCGATCGCCGAAATATTGTTTCGGATCAGGTAAAAACCTGCGTAGCCAAGGAAGATACCCATGAATACTTGCAGACGCATCCGCGGGTACAGCTTGTCTACTTCCTCCTCCGGGAGCCGTGGAATCGGCCCCGGGGCTTGTAACCATTTGAACATGGCAGGCACTCCTTTTGTGCACTCTCAGTATTTCCACTACTGATTGTGTGTCCTGCCTGGTAACAGCGCTTTTGCTGCCGGTAACAGTTGGTAACAGTCCTGTTACCGTGTGTTATTGGCCCGCCCAGACGTAGCCTTTGCCCCGAATGGACGCGATGGCATCCGGGGACATGCCGGCGTCCTCAAGCTTCTTCCGTAGCCGATACATGGTGGACTTCACCATGTTCCTGCCGCCCTGCGTCGCGCTGGTTTCCCATACCTCGTTCAGCAGCTGGCGAACCCCCACCACTTCCCCGGGCCGCACAAGCAGCGCCCGCAGAAGTTTGCTCTCCGTCTCCGTCATATCGACGGCCCTCCCGTGCACCTCCACCGCGTGACTTAGCGGGTGCACCGAAACCTCACCCACCACAATCGGTTTGGCAGTGATCTCTTGTGACACGCCGCTGCGTCGCAGCAACGCCCGGGCGCGCAGCACCAACTCGCGTGGGGAAAACGGCTTCGCCAGGTAGTCGTCCGCCCCCGCCTCCAGCCCGGCGACGCGCTTCTCGGTTTCGCCGAGCGCGGTCAGCATAATCACGGGTGTGTCGGCGAACTCGCCCGCAGCCCGGATGCGTTGGCACAGGGCGGTGCCGGACATGTCCGGCAACATCACGTCGAGAATAACCAGGTCGCAGTGCTGTTCGTTGAGTATCTGCCAGCCCTCCCGGGCCGTCCCCGCGCTCGACGTCCGCCACCCCTCCATCTCCATCGCGTAGCCGACGATCTGCACCATCTGCGGCTCATCATCGACGATCAGCACGTGCCTACTTGTCATCCTCGCCCCCTGCCATCGTGCCCTTCGGCAGCGTCATGAGCACCGACGTCCCGTGGTCCGCACTCGAATCCACCAACACTTCCCCACCGTGCCGTCCCACGATATCGGCCATGATCACCATCCCCAGCCCGGCACCCGTCGGCACCCGCTGGTTGCCACCACGGGTATTGAACTGCGAGAACGGCACGAACAGCTGCTTACGCTGCTTCGTCGACATGCCTGGCCCGAAGTCCGCCACAGTAATAATCACCTTGGTCGCGCTGGCCTCCGAGTGGACCACAATATCGTGGTCCCCGCCCGCGTAGCGTGCAGCGTTGTTCAGCACGTTCCACAGTGCGTGCCGCAGCAGCTGCGGGTCCGCCTCAACCGTGAGGGGGTCGCCCGGGTCATCCACAACGATCGGTACTTGGCTAATCGCTCGCATTTCCTGCGCTGTCTCCCGCAGCAGCGCCCGCACATCAACCGCCTGTTTCTGCAGGTTATAGGTACCATTATGGAGTTTCGCTTGCAGCAGCAGCGACTCCGCAATCTGAATCGCCCTCGCCGAGTTCGTCTGAATCGTCCCCACCAATCGACGCCTCTTTCCCTCATCCTCCTCGTCCGCCAGCAGTTCCGCCGCCCCCTGAATCAGCGACAGTGGCGTGCGAATCTCGTGTGCCAACACCTGCTCATCAGTGATGTCCTGGCGCCTCCTCACTTTTCGACGCCCCACCACCGCCTCAATCGCACTCCCTATCATTGGCTTCATTCTTGACATCTTAGCGCTGCCTCAGTGACAAAGGACGCACGCCCCTTTTCGCGACCTGGGCTTTTACCTTCTCCCTCAGCAAGAATTGCGTCCTTTGTCACTGGCTTCCCCACAAACGCACCCGAACATAATTTCGTCTCACACTCCTGCCGTGTCGGGTCCCGTTCGTATCCTGATGCTTGTAACCCCCAATGGCCCCCATCAACCACCAGAGAAAGGAACCTCTCATGGATCAGTCATTACGCGCTCGGGCCCGGGGCGCGATGTACGGCCAGATTATTGGCGATAACCTCGGCGCGATCGTCGAGTTCTCCTCCCCCGCGCAGATTCGCTCCCGGTTCCCGGATGGCGTCCGCGAACTCATTGGCGGCGGCCCGTTCAATGTCGCGCCGGGCCAGGCGACCGATGACTCCGAGCTTGCGCTGGCACTTGCCCGCAGTATGGTGCGCTGTGGTGGGTATGAAGAAAAGGACGTGTTCGAGTCGTATGTGCGGTGGGCGGCGTCGTTCCCGCCGGATATCGGCAATACGTGTGCGGCTGCGCTTCGGCCACCGTTTGAGCCGAACTCAGCTAGCAAGTCGAACGGTGCGTTGATGCGGGTCAGCCCGATTGCCATCGCGTACGCGCACGACCCGCAGCTCGCCGGCGACCACGCCCGCGCCGACGCTCGCCTCACTCACCCCAACGAGTACCCGGTGGCCATCAACGGTATGTATTGTGAGGCGCTCGCACGCACGATCAGTGGTGAGGATCCTCGCGAGGCGCTGCTCGCGGCGGCTGGGGATGAGGCGTCGACAATTAGGGAGTTCATGCAGTACCTTCCCGTGGATGTTTATAGCCATCGCATGGGGTACGTGCAGTTCGCCTGGAATATTGTGTGCTATTTCGTCGCGAACGGTACCTCTTTCGAGGAGGACCTCGTCGCGATTGTCGGGATGGGCGGCGACACGGACACAAACGCCGCGATCGCCGGCGCGTTCCTGGGCGCGGTGTACGAGGAGGAGGGGATTCCTCGCAGGTGGCGCCAGATTATCGACGCCTACTCCACCCACAAAGCGAACCGCCCCGAGGAGTTCTCCGTCGAGGGCGCCCTCGACCTGGTTGACGCTCTCCTCTCCTAGCCGCGCACCACATTCCCGTTTTTTGAGAGGGCGCCTCCGCGTTTCCCCAGGTCGTCAACTCCACGAGGGGGAATCTGGTGCACTCCCCCTCACCCCAGTGCCAAAGGACGCATCCCCCTTTTCACGACCTGGGCTTTTACCCCCTCCCCCCAACAGGAATTGCGTCCTTTGGCACTGGAGTCCTCAGCAACTATTCGTCCGGGTTCCGGATTTCCACGTAGTCGGGGTCGTGCCAGTCGACGTTGACGTTGTCCTTGGTGTCCAACCCCTGGTCGGCTTCCTCGGGCACCTTGGCGAAGATGTTGCGGCGGGCGCGGCCGGCGCGCAGTTGGCGTTCGACGCGTTGGGCGAGGACGGTGAGTCCCCAGTTGATGAGGATCATGATGATGGCCACGACGGCCAGCGAGGCGAGGAAGTTCTGGTTGGCGGATGCGCTTTGGATGCCGGAGCGGACGACTTCGACGTAGCCGATCTGGTAGCCGAGGGCGGAGTCCTTGAGCGCGATGATCATTTGGGCGATCAGGGCTGGCAGCATGGCGGCGATGGCTTGGGGCAGCAGGATGGTCCGCATGGTTTGCGGGTAGGTCAAGCCGAGTGCTTCGGCGGCTTCGGTTTGGCCTTTGGGGAGGCTCTTGATGCCGGAGCGGAGGATTTCGGCGATGACGGACCCGTTGTACATGGTGAGTCCGAAGACAACGGCGGCGAACGCCAGGTGCTTTGGCGGGGCGAGGTGGTAGATGGCGAAGAGTTGGTAGGCGAAGATCATGAGGAGGAGCACTGGGATGGCTCGGAAGATCTCGACGATGACGCCACATACCCAACGAACAAAACGATTGCGGGAGAGCCTGCCTAGGCCGAGGAGGATGCCGACGGCCAGCGCGAGCAGGATGGATGCCACTGCTGCTTTGAGGGTGCCCATGAGGCCGGGGAGGATGTAGGTGGTCCAGGTTTGGGAGTTGAGGAACGGAGTCCATTTCGCGGCGGCGAGTTGTCCGTTGGCCTGCAGTTTCCAGAAGACCCATGCGGCAATGCCGAGGCAGACGGCGAGGCTGATGCCGGTGAGGATGCGGTTGGTGCGGCGGCCGTTGGGGCCGGGGACGTCGTAAAGTACTGTTGCGCGGACGCTCATTATTTTTTCACCGCCATGCGTTCGGAGAGGGCGCCAAGGGCGAGGCCGGTTGGCAGGGTGAGGATGATGAAGCCGAGTGCGAAGATTCCGAAGATGGGGAAGAGCATGTTGGCGTGGTTTTCGATGGTGGATTTCATCAGGAGGGATGCTTCGGCGACACCGATTGCGGATGCGATGGTGGTGTTTTTCGTCAGCGCGATGAGTGTGTTGCCGAGCGGCACGATGGCTGCGCGGACTGCTTGGGGGAAGATGATGTTGCTGAATGTTTGGCCGAAGCTGAGGCCGAGGGATCGGGCGGCTTCGGCTTGTCCGAAGTGGACGGTGTTGATGCCGGAGCGCAGGGATTCCGCGACGAATGCCGAGGTGTAGATGATGAATCCGAGTACGGCGAGGCGGAAGTTGTTGTCTACCAGGAACGTCGCGGACTCTCTATCGGCAAGCGTGATGCCGAGGTTTTGGTAGAGCCCGAAGGAGCAGAAGATGATGATGAGGGTGAGGGGTGTGTTGCGCACGACGTTGATGTAGAACGTCGACATCGCGCGCAGCACGGGGATGGGTGCGACTCGCATCGCGGTGAGGATCGTGCCCACAATCATGGAGCCGATTGCTGAGTAGATGGTGAGCTTGATGGTCAGCCAGAAGGCTGCCCAGAGCTGCGGGCCCAGGTCGGACCAGAGTGTGGACATGATGTTCCTGCCTTAGGGGGTCTTACTGTTCGATGAAGGAGAGGTCGCCAGGGGTGCCGGCGGAGACTGCGTCGTCGCCGCCAAGATTCTTATCGACGAGGGCGTCGAACTCTCCGGACGTTTGCAGTTCTTTGAGCGCGTTGTTGATGGCGTCGGTGCCTGCGGTGTCGCCCTTTGCCAGGCCGATGCCGTAGTACTCGTCGGTGAATGGCTTGCCGTCCTTGGTCATTTCGACGACTTTGAAGTCGCCTGGGGTTTGGGCGGAGTAGCCGAGCAGGATGGTGGCGTCGGTGGTCATGGCGTCGATGTTGCCTTGGCGGAGTGCTTCAACGCAGGAGGAGTAGGTGTCGTACTCCTGAAGCTGCACGCCTGGCAGGGCGTCCTTGACTTTCTGGGCTGGGGTGGAGCCGGTGACGGAGCAGAGGATCTTGCCGTCGAGGTCCTCGAGGCCCTTGATGTCGGTGTTGTCGTTGCTGACGAGGAGCGCCTGGTGCGTGACCAGGTACGGTCCGCCGAAGTTGACGGATTCGGAGCGGCCCTTGTTGATGGAGTAGGTCGCCGCGATGGCGCCTACCTCACCGTTCTGGATGAGCGTTTCGCGCTGCGCGGATGGGCTTTCGCGCCAGGTGATGGTCGGTTCTGCCCAGCCGTTGGCCTTCGCGATGTGGTTGACCACGTAGGTTGCCACGTCGACGTCGAGGCCGGACATGGTGCCGTCCGGGTTGCGCAGGCCGAGGCCCGGCTGGTCGTACTTGGTACCCAGGGTGACCTGGCCGGATTCGATCTGGCTGAGGAGGTCGGTGCCTTCGCCGGCGCCGCCGCCACATGCGACGAGGGTTGCGGCAGCGGCGGAGAGCGCGGCGGTGAGTGCGGCGTAACGGATGTTCATGGTGTTGTCCTTTCGGTTAGTGGGCCAGGATTTTGGCCAGGAAGTCTTTCGCCCTGTCGGTTTTCGGGTTGGTGAAGAACTCTTCGGGTGTGGCGTCTTCGATGATCGCGCCTTCTGCCATGAAGATGATGCGGTCGGCGACGCGCCGGGCGAAGCCCATTTCGTGTGTGACCACGAGCATCGTCATCCCCTCGTTGGCGAGGTTGGCCATGACATCAAGCACTTCATTGACCATTTCGGGGTCGAGGGCGGAGGTGGGCTCGTCGAAAAGCATGACTTTGGGTGACATGGCGAGCGCCCGCGCAATCGCGACGCGCTGCTGCTGCCCACCCGACAGTTGCGCCGGGTACTTATCCGCCTGATTCGCGATGCCCACGCGGTCCAGCAGCTCAATCGCCCGCTTCTCGACGTCCCCCTTCCCCTGCTTCCGCACCTTCAACGGACCAAGCGTCACGTTGTCCTTGATGGTCAGGTGCGGGAACAGGTTGAAGGATTGGAACACCATCCCGACGTCCGCCCGCAACTTCGCAAGGGCCTTGCCCTCCTCTGGCAGCGGGACTCCGTTGATGGTGATGGTGCCTTCGTCAATCGTTTCGAGCCTGTTGATCGTGCGGCACAGCGTCGACTTCCCCGACCCCGACGGCCCGAGCACCACCACAACCTGGCCCTTCGGCACAGTAAGGTTGATGTCTCGAAGCGCGTGGTAGTCGCCGAAGTGCTTCTGTACACCCGTAAGTTCAATCATGGCTTCACTGGAGCTATTGCCCGACCCACTCTGGGCAGTGAATGTGCTTTGTGTCATAACGGGCACGTTAGTGGCCTGGCCCACACTTTGTATAGTGCTTGCGCGCTTTTCGCCCGAAAGTTCACCCCCACTACGTGTACTTCCCCGGCCCGCGCGCCTACTTCCCTTCCGGTTCGCAGCCGACCTGGGCTTTTGATCTCACCCCCACGAGGAATTGCGTCCTTTGGCACTCGCTCCCCTGTCGCGCGCACCACATTCCCTCCCGTACCCCCGCCGACCTAGGCTTTTCCAAACCTGGCCGCCGAAAAACCAGGAATCTGGTGCGCGTGTCCCCCGCCCAGACACCACATTCCCGTTTTCCCCCCGCCAGACCCCCTCGGCGTTTCCCCAGGTCGCCAACTCCACGAGGGGGAATTTGGTGCGCTCCCCCTCACCCCAGTGCCAAAGGACGCAACCCCCTTTTCACGACCTGGGCTTTTACCCTCACCCCCACCAGGAATTGCGTCCTTTGGCACTGGCACCCCCGATGGGACGCCACATTCCCTCCCGCGCCCTAACTGACCTGGTCTTTTCCAAACCCGCCTGTCAGAAACCAGGAATCTGGTGCGCGCCCCCTAGGCTTCTAGCCCAAGCGCATAAAAAATGGGCGACCCACATGGGTCGCCCACATCTATCGGTGAGATGCTTCTTAGAAAGGAAGCGCGTCGCGCACTGCTGGTGGCAGCATCGGTGCAACCTGTGGCAGGGCCACTGCGATCAGGGCGATCAGCGCGAGAACGGAGCCACCAGCTACGGCACCGATGCCGTAGTTGTTCAGCTTGCCGTCAATGGAGCTGAGGGTGGACTCGATCTTGGAGCTGGATGGGGAGAGGTTCTTGCCAGCTGCGCAAGCGCGAAGTGCTGGGGCGGTGGCGTTCAGGGTGGCGAGCTTTGCGTCGATCTCCTTGAACTTCTTGTCGGCGTCTTCCTGCTTGATCTTCTTGTCCTTGAGCTGTGCCTCGACCTCAGCGCGCTCCTTGACCAGTTTGGCCGAAGCCTCGATGTCCTTCTTCAGCTGTGCGTCAGCCTCAGCCTTGGTGAATTCCTTCGTTTCGGCCTTGTCGCCTTCCTTGGCAACCGGGTAGGTGATCTTGCACTTGGTCTCCTGTGGCTGGTTGTCAGCTGCCTGTGCTGGAGCGGCCAGGCCACCAGCGATGACTGCCGAAGCAACTGCGGCGGTGATGATCTTCTTCATGTTGAACCTCTTTTCAGGGGTAAGAATTAAGGGGCTTTAGGTGAACTACCTAGCTCGAAAATATATTGAATCCCCACTATTCGGGAAATAGTTTTTCGATAAATGTTTGGAGTTGCTCCCTAAATACCCCCGAAATAGGTGCGCCTAGAACGGCAGCTTCGGTGCCATTTCTGGGAATACCACGGTCACGAGTGCGGCCGCGCCGAGCGCTACTGCGAGGAAGATCCCGGCGAGTGGGCCAGCGACGCTGAGCCAATCGTGCATCTCTGCTGGGCTCACATCTTTAATGCTACTTCCTTCGCTGTTGCCGATTGACCCGGTCTGCTTTGGTCCAGTCTGCTTTGGACGTGGGCTTCGGACTACTCTCCCCTTGTAGTCCTCGCGCTGAGAGCAGGCTTTCAGGGCAGGCTCGAAAGCGCGAAGGAACTTGAGCTGGGAGTTGAGCTGTTTAAGTTGTTGTTCGTCGGCTGTGCCGTTGGTGGTGGCGTCGAGTAGTTCTGAGCGCTGCTTGGTGAGTGCGGCGACCTCCTGATCGAGGAGTGTCAGCTTGTCCGATGCTTCTTGCGGCGTTACCAGCGCGAATGCCTCGCGCAACCCGGCCTCCGAAAGTGCTTTCTTGGGTGCGATGGTGCTTGCTTTGAGGCTGGGAAGCTCGTCGTCGAACAGGGTGAACGCGCAGGTACCGTTCTGGTACTTAGCGTTGGCGGCGTTTGCCGGTGTGGCGGTGGTAGCCAGCATGGCTACTGCGGTTACGGAAGCAACGATTCGCTTCATGTGGTGTCCTTTCCTGTCGGGGAACCTGATGGTTCAGGTTCTTCAAGAGTTTGACGCTGCGTCGCGCGCTTTGGTTCCATCGCGTCTTTGACTAGCTAGGCGTGGGTTAGTATTTCGGTATGCTTACCCGCTTTGAAGTTGATGGGTTTAAGAACCTGCGCAACCTAGCTATCGACCTCGGCCCATACACCTGTGTCGCCGGGGCGAATGCGATTGGTAAATCTAATCTTTTCGACGCCCTCCAGTTCCTAGCGCTCACTGGGTCGCGGACGTTGAATGAGGCTGCCATCAAGATCCGGGGCAATGGCGGCGACGTGCGCGATATTTTCGCGCCGGGTGGCAAGATGTCGTTTGCTGCGGAGATGATTACGGAGAAGGAGTTTGAGGATTCCTTCGGCAAGTCGATTACTGCTGATCAGACGTATCTCCGGTATGAGGTTGATCTTGAGCTGCGGGACGTGACTGTTGGCAACAATAGGAACGTTTCCAGCATTGTTGTTACGCGTGAGGAGCTAAAACCGCTCACGAAGGCGGATGCTCGAGAGAAGCTGGGTTGGGCAAAGAAAAGCTTTGTTGAGTCTGCGATCATGGGCGGACGTCGAAAAGCGTTTATTGAGACGAGTGAGCAGGAACGACAAATCCATGTGCGGCATGGAAGTCAGGGAAGGCCGTCGTTGGTGTCGCTGAGCGGGGATGCGCCGGCCCGTACTGCGCTGTCGGTGTATGGGCAGCAGGACCAGTATCCGGTGATTATGGCGGCGCGCCGGGAGCTGGATGCGTGGATGTACCTTTCCCTTGAGCCGAGCGCCATGCGCGCGCCGAGCGAGGCGTTGGCTCCCGACTTTATTAGTGTGAAGGGCGGGAACCTGCCGAAGACGTTGGATCGTCTTGTGGGGCAGTCGCCGGATCATGATGTGCTTGCGGAGCTTGCTGACATCGTCGGAGATCTTGTTGATGTACGCAGCGTTACGGTGGACTTTGACGAGGCACGCCAGGTGTTTACGCTGCAGGCGCAGGTCGGTAATGGTGGTGTGGTGTCTGCCCGTTCTCTTTCTGACGGGACGCTGCGCTTCCTGGTCCTAGGCACGATCTTGCTTGACTCCGGTGGGAGCCGCCTGATCTGTTTCGAGGAGCCTGAGAACGGCATTCACCCGTTGAAGATTCAGGCGATGTATTGGCTGTTGCACGATTTGAGCGTGGACCCTGAGGAAGCAATCGGGTCGGAGAATCCGCTTCGTCAGGTCATCGTGAATACCCATTCACCAGCATTTTTAGCGCTGCACAAAGACAATTTCGATGAGCTGTTGCTGGGGTCGAAGGATCCGATGAATGGCTCGCTGGTCCTCACCCCGGTGGTGGCGGAGGGGAGCTGGAGGAAGTCGAAGGTGAAGGCTTCGGCTGCGAACGTTGAGGAGCTTCTTCGCGAGTCGTTCCCGGAGCTCAGCTTCCGTGAGCTCTTTGCGGCAGACGATGAGGGGGATCGATGAGTAGGCCACTGTATTGTTTGCTCGTTCGCGAGGGTACCAGCGACGATGGCTTGATGAGCCCGCTCAAGGCGCTCCTCATCGATCTCGGATTCGGGGCTGACTCCCAAATTGTTGCTCAGCCTTTCGCGGGGTCGAAGCGCACGGCTGATGTCCTTCAGCTCATCATGGATGAGGGCCAAACGCCTGACATTGTTTTTGTTCATCGGGATGCAGACAATGACGGCTATGAGCGCCGTGCGCTTGAAGTCCACCAGGCGTCCGAAGAGGTCAGCCCGGAGTTCGCGGTTGTTCCCGTTGTGCCGGTGAAAATGACTGAGGCGTGGGTGCTCCACGCACTGCACAGTCCGCAGTATCAGGCACAGCTGGGGATCAACATTCCTGCGAAGGATCTGCCAGCCAGGAAAACTATCCCGAATATTGCGGCGAAGGATCGGCTAAAACAGCTTCACGGCGCCCACATCGCCTCCCACGGGCGCCGAAAGCGAAAGCATGATTCCCGCTTCACGACGGACCGGTCCCGCTGGGTGGAGGCACTCACCGATGTGAGCTTCTTGGAGGGGTGCGAGTCCTTCGAACGCGTGCGTGATGAGATCCTCAGCGCACAAACAGGCCTCTAGCCTCACTCACTCCCTCCCGATGGGACACCACATTCCCTCCTTGGCACCCGACGACCTGGGCTTTTATAAACCCGCTCGCCAAAAACCAGGAATTTGGTGCGCTCCCCCTCACCCCAGTGCCAAAGGACGCAACCCCCTTTTCACGACCTGGGCTTTTACCCCCTCACCCAACAGGAATTGCGTCTATTGGCACTCGCTCCCAAAAAACTAGATCTCGAACCCCTGCCGCCGCGCGACATCGAGGGACCCGTCCTGTGGCATGGCGTGCGTCGGCAACCCTGCGCGGACTTGGCGGAAGAAGTTGTCGGACCTGCGGTTTTTGTCGCGGAGGTCGTAGTAGGTGGTCATCTCCTGGTCGTACTCCCCCAGCGCCTCGGACCAGCTCGCGGGGGCCTGGTAGGTGTTTTCCATGACGCGAAGCCGCGCCGGGATGCGTGGTTTGAGTTGTGGGTCTTGGGCGGGCCACCCAAGGGTCAGCCCAACAACAGGGAAGGTAAAGCGAGGCAGTTCGAGCAGGTCAACGACGGCTTGGAGGTCGTTGTGGATGTTGCCGAGGTAGTTGGCTCCCATCCCGAGCGATTCTGCCGCGTTGACAACGTTTTGGGCCATGAGGCAGGCGTCGGTAAACCCTTCGACGAAGGGGCGGGTGTGCCCGGCGGCTGAGGGGTCCTCCAACAGCGCCGCGTTGCGCGCGGTGTCCACGATGAACAGCAGGTAGACGGGCGCGCGCCCGACGTATTCCTGCTGCCCGATCTCCGCCAGCCTTCGCTGCAGGTCGGCGTCGGTGACGTGGATGATGCTGGCTTGCTGCAGGCCGCGCGAGCTCGCTGTGCGCATCGCGACCTCGAAGAGCTGGTCCAGCACCTCCTTATCGACGCCCCTCCGCTCAAACTCGCGGATCGTCCTGTGCTGTAGCTGGTGTTCGATGGTGTGGTTCATGCCCACACGCTACTTGAAATCGGCTACCCGAGCTCCTCCCGAAGCACATCGCGAACGATTTCGGCGACGTGCTGCGCCTGGGTGCCCGTGCCCTGCTCGACTTGGGTGCGGCAGGAGAAGCCGTCGGCGACGACGGGCCCGTTGTGTTCTCTCACGCGCGGGAACAGTTCGCGTTCTCCCAGCTCCAGCGACATTTCGGCATGGCCGTCTTCGAAGCCCCAGTTGCCGGCGAGGCCGCAGCACCCGGTTTGGATCTGTTCCTCGTCGTAGCCGAGCGCCGCCAGGATCAGGGAGGACTGCTGCGGGTCGCCGAGTGACTTCTCGTGGCAGTGGACCTGGGTGAGGATGCTGCCGCTGTGCTTGCGCACTTTGCCTTCGTCGACGAGCTCCTGGAGTTTCGGCGCCACGATTTCGGCGAAGGTGTGGGTGGCTTCGGCGAGTTCGCGTACGGCGGGGTCGGCGGTTTGGGTGGTGGCGTCGTGTTGCAGCATGACGGTGCACGACGGCTCTAGCGCGACGACCTGCAGCCCTTGGTCGAGGTACGGCTTGAGCGCGTGCGCGGAGTGTTCGAGTACGCGCCGCGTCATCGCGAGTTGGCCGGTGGAATGCCAGGTCAGGCCGCAGCAGACGAAGCCGTCGGGGATGATGACTTCGTAGCCGAGCATTTCCAGCGTTTCGACGGCCGCTCGCGCCGGGCCGGTGTTGAGTTTGTTGTTGAAGCTGTCTGGCCACAGCACAATTTTTTCTCCAGCAGCCCCCGAACGCTTCTGCGCCCACTTCTGCAGCGACTCGGGTGCGAAGCTGATGAGCGGCCGCCCGGTGTCCACGCCGCCGAGTTTCGCGACGGCCGTCGAGACGCCGGGGGCGTGGAGGGCCCAGTTCGTGATGCGTGGCACGAGCGGGAGTTTGTGGGCGATGTGGCTGAGGATTGGCAGCCAGCCCATGAGGTAGTGGACGCGTGGGCGGACGCGGCCGGCGTAGTGGTCGTTGAGGAACTCTGCTTTGTAGGTGGCCATGTCCACGTTGACGGGGCATTCGGAGGCGCACGCTTTGCAGGAGAGGCACAGGTCGAGGGCGGTGGTGGCGTCGTCACCTGTGATGGTTTCGCCGCGGAAGAGTTCGGAGAGGATGCGGGCGCGGCCGCGGGTGGAGTGGATTTCGTCGTGGGTGATTTGGAAGGAGGGGCACATGGCGCCGTCCATGGAGCGGCAGGCAGAGACGCCGACGCAGCGGTTGACGGCGTCGGTGAAGCTGCCGTTGTCGCGTGGGAAGAGTTGGACGGGTGTGATTTCGTGGGTGCGTTGGGCGGGTTCCATGCGCAGGCCGTCGGTGACGGCGTCGGCCCAGACGAGGACACCGGGGTTCATGATGCGTTGCGGGTCGAAGAGCAGTTTGAATTCTTCGAAGATGGCGCGCATTTCGGGGCTGTACATGGTGTGCAGCAGGGATGAGCGTGCGCGGCCGTCGCCGTGTTCGCCGGACAGGGACCCGCCATGCTTGGTGACGAGTGCGGCGGCGTCGTTCATGAAGTTGTTGAAGTTGGTGATGCCCTCTGTTGAGTGGAAGTCAAAACTGATGCGGACGTGGACGCAGCCTTCGCCGAAGTGGCCAAATGGGATGCCGCGGTAGCCGTAGGTGTCCATGAGGTCGTAGAGTCCGCGCAGGTAGCTGGCCAGGTTTTCGGGCGGTACGGCGGAGTCTTCCCAGTTGGGCCAGGCTTCGCCGCCGTCGGGGAGGCGGGTGACGGTGCCTGCGGATGCTTCGCGGATGCGCCACAGCGCGCGGGCTTCGGCGTGGTCGCTGACCACGACGGCCCCGGTGTGTTCGACGGTGGAGGTGAGCGCTTCGGCGGCGGCGATGGCTTCCTCGAGGGTGTCGCCTTCGGTTTCGCAGTAGAGCCAGCCGCCGGCGTGGGGTTGGCCGGGGAGGTTCTCGCCGGCGTGTTCTTGCCCGTTTTTGCTGCGCAGCGCGTCGAGGAGGTCGCCGCCCATGCCTTCGATGGTGGCCACACCGGGTTGGCGCAGTTTGGGGGCGGCGTCGGCGGCGGCGAAGACGTCGGCGAAGGACAGCACGGCCAGTGCGGTGTACTTCGGCTTATCGACGAGCCTCACGGTCATCCGCGTAATCACCCCAAGGGTGCCTTCGGACCCTGCGATGGCTTTGGCCATGTCGGTGCCCAGGTAGTGCAGTCCGTACCCGGAGACTTGGCGGGGGAAGCGCCCGAGTTCCTGCTGGATCAGTTCTTGGTTTCGGGTGTAGAGGGCGGAGAGGGCGTCGTGAAGTGTGGGGTCGTCGCAGCCGTCGGCGCTGAAGGTGACTTCCCTGCCGTCGGCGAGTGCGAGCGTGATGTCGACGAGGTTGTCGGCGGAGGTGCCGTAGGCCACCGAGTGGGAGCCGCAGGCGTTGTTGGCCACCATGCCGCCGATGGTGCAACGGGAGTGGGTGGATGGGTCGGGGCCGTAGGTCAGGCCGTGGGGTGCGGCGGCGTCGCGGAGTTGGTCGCAGATGACGCCGGGTTCCACGGTGGCCGTTTTGGCCTCGGGATCGATGTTGAGGATGCGGTTGAAGTAGCGGGAGGTGTCGATGACGAGGCCGTCGCCGATGGCGTTGCCCGCCACGGAGGATCCACCACCACGCCCTACGATGGACCAGCCGCGTTCGCGTGCGTAGGCGATGCCGTCGAGCACGTCTTGTGCGCTGCTGGGTTCGAGTACTGCCGCCGGGACGCGTCGGAAGAGTGATGCGTCAGAGGAGTAGGCGGCCCGGGTTGGCATGTCTTTGCGGAGCTTGGCCCGGATGGCGTGTGGCGTGGTGTTCATGCGTGTCCTCTATTATTCTGCGCTGTTTTCGTCGCGGTGCTCGTGGAACTGCACTTCTTTGTCGCGTTTGCGTTGTTCGCGTTGTGCTCGGAGCGCTTCTGGGCGGTAGCCGAGCACGAATGCGGATACTGCACAAAGTGTAGCTGCGCCGAAGACCCATGGCGCGAGCGCCGCTTTGGCGCCGGTGATGGTGTCGCCGCTGCCGGTGACAAGGCCGACTGCCTGCACGCCGACGAGTGCGAGCCCGCCGAGGAGGAACGCGGCGAGGAAGAGGTAGAACAGGATGTAGAAGAGTTTGAAGATTGGGTTCATGGTTTTACACTCCTGGTACGTAGACGGGGACCAGTCCCATGCCGACGAGCCACGCCAGCAGGATCATCGGCAGGACAAAGTAGATGATGAGCGGGATGAACATCTTGGTCGGGTTGGCTTCCGCCATCGCGGCCGAGAGGTAGATCGGCGCGCCCACGGGTGGCGACGCCCCCTCCGTCGAGGTGCACAGCAGGGTGACGACGATCGCTACCGTCGGGTCGATGCCTACCGCGGTGAGCGCCGCGACTGCCGGGGCGCCGATGGCGGCTGCCGTCGCGGTGGAGGACAGCGGGGTTGCCACGATGACGGCGAGCACGCCGACGACGAGGATCATGACCCACTTCGGCAGGTCCATCGCCCCGAGTGTGTTGGAGAGCTGGTCGCCCACGCCGAGTTCCTCCATGATGGACGCGGCTGCGAGCGCTGCGAACAGCGAGATGCCGACGGTGGCGAAGCTCGGCAGGTCCCGGACGATCTGTGCCCTGAACTGGGCGTTGTTGCGGCGGATGCGGCCCGCGCCCTCGATGAGGGCGATGAGCGTGATCAGCACCGGCACCCACACGATGATGGAGATGGCCTTGATGCCGTCCTCGCCGACGCCGGTGGAGTTCTTGAACCAGTTGGCCAGCGGGCCGATGGTGAGCAGCACCGGGATGATGATGCCGAGGAAGATCGACGGCGAGCGCCATCCCTGTGCCCATGCCTGACCGAATGGGACGATTTGGTCCTTGGGGGTCTTTGGGATGCGGTCCTTCTTCGTCCAGAAGAACACGACGGCGAGGCGGTAGAGCACCGCGTATGCGCCGGCGCAGGCCAGCGCCACGTACACCTGGCTTGCCGACGACGCCGCAGCCGCCGGCATCGCCAGAATGATGAACATGGTGGAGTTCGGCGGCAGCGCCACGCCCAGGCCGGAGTTACCGGCGACCAGCGTCGCTGCCCTGTTGGAGGAGAAGCCGGTCTGCTTCATCCACGGGATGGTCACGGATCCGACCGTGGCGGAGTTGCCAGCGGTCGAGCCCGCGATGAGCCCCATCATTGCCGAGGCCAGGGTGGACACGTAGCCCGCCCCGCCGCGCAGCCGACCGAAGATCGAGTTCAGGATGGTAATCAGCCTGTCAATCAAGCCCGTCGACTGCACAATGATCCCCATGAACACGAACGCCATACCAGCGAACGTGACCTCCGAGGAGACGGCCTTTTTAATTCCCAGCCATAGCAGCTCTGGCGCCCTCGTTCCGCCGACGAGCGCCACGCCGACCAGGCCGATCAGCAGCGCTTCTGCAATATTGCGCTTTAGCAAAACATTGAACACAACCGTGATCGCGATGAACACTATCAACGCAACGATGCCCATGTTCACTCCCTTCAACTCCAATTAGTGACGCGGCACACATTACGCGCTGCATGTTGCTGTAGCTACAAAATCCAACTAATTATCGACGCCACCCCTCCCCCACCAACGCAAAAACCCGGGCGGGTGCGTTGCTGCACCCGCCCGGGTTTGACCCCCAGTAGCGGTTATTTTTACTTCGCCGGCACGTTCACTTCTGCCAGGTCGGTGCCGTCCGGGTTATCGATGCTGACTTCCCACTGCAGTACGCCGTTGTCTTCGTCGAGTTCGGCGGAGTCGAGGATGCCGTCGTGCTGGTTCAGCGCATCCTTGATGGCGTCCTCGATCGCGACGGTGGCCTGTCCGGCCTTGGCTACGTCCTCAGCGTCCTGCTCGGACTCCTTTTCCATCACGTGGTTGCCGTCGACAAGCAGTTCAACGATCTTGTCCTCTGCCGCGACCTTGACCTCGAAGGCGTTGGTGTTGTCCTCGCGGTCGATGGAGATGACGGTGCCGAATGGGCGCGCGGCCTCGATTGCCTCGTACGCGGCGTCGTTGGTGGCCTCGCCCGCGCTTTCCGACGCCGCAGCCGTGGTCGTCGTCGCCACCGTGGTCTCCGGAGCCTCCGTCACGGTCTTCGTTGCTGGCGCCTCAGTGCCGCCGTTCGAGCAGCCAGCGAGCAGTGCCGCCGCGGCCAAGACTGTCAGTGTGCGTTTCATGATTGCTCCTTCGTTCGGGTTCAGAAAGCCCCCACACTACCTGTTTTGGAGGTAGAGTGTCGCACAACAAAGGTTCACAAACGCGGAGGAAATTCACCATGACCGATGTGGAAAAGATTGAGCGCGACACGCTTCTACCTGCATATTTCGGCGAGTTCGGCGGGCAGTACGTGCCCGAGCCGCTCTACCCGGTACTCGATCAGCTCGAGCGCGCGTTCGTGGACGCCCGCGAGGACAAAGAGTTTCTCGACGAGCTTTCGCGCCTCCAAGCGAAGTTCCTCGGCCGACCGACTCCGGTCTACGAGTGTGCCAACCTGCCGAGGGTTGGGTCGTCGAAAATTTTCCTGAAGCGTGAGGACCTCGCGCACGGCGGCGCCCACAAGGGCAACCAGGTGCTGGCGCAGGCGCTGATCGCGAAGCGGCTGGGCAAGAACCGCCTCATCGCAGAGACCGGCGCCGGCCAGCACGGCACCGCCACCGCCATGGTCGCAGCACTCATGGGCATGGAGTGCACGATTTACATGGGTGCGCAGGACGTTGCCCGCCAGCAGCCGAACGTGCGTCGCATGCGCCTGATGGGCGCCACAGTCATCCCTGTAACGAACGACGCCGGCGGTTCCATGTCCAACGCCATCGACATCGCCCTGCAGGACTGGGTCGAGCACATCGACTCCACCCACTACGTCCTCGGCTCCGCCTGCGGCCCCCACCCATTCCCGACCCTGGTCAAGGAGTTCCAGGCCGTCATCTCCCGCGAGTCCCGCCAGCAGATGCTCGAGGACACCGGCCGACTCCCCGACGCCGTCATCGCTGCCGTCGGCGGCGGCTCCAACGCCATCGGTGCCTTCGCCGAATACCTCAAGGACGAGCCCGGCAACGCCGACGTCAAACTCATCGGCGTCGAACCCGCCGGCGAAGGCCTGGACACCGACCGCCACGGCGCACCGCTCAACCACGGCAAGCTGGGCATCCTGCACGGCTCCCGCTCCTACATCGTCACAGGTCAGGACGGTGAAGTGTTGCCTGAGTCCTTCTCCGTCTCCGCCGGCCTGGACTACCCAGGCGTCGGCCCCGAGCACGCCTACCTCCGCGAGATCGGCCGCGCCCAATACGTCGCCGTCACCGACGAAGACGCCCTCCAGGCCTTCCGCCTGCTCTCCCGCTACGAGGGCATCATCCCCGCCCTCGAGTCCTCCCACGCCCTGGCCTACGCCCTGAAGCTCGCCGAAGTCGCCGACGCCGACGGCCACGAACTCAACCTCCTGGTTAACCTCTCCGGCCGCGGCGACAAGGACCTCGACTACGTCTACAACATCCTCGGCGACCAACTCTTCGACGACCCCGAGCAAGCCCCCATCGGCGACCTCCACATCAGCGAAGTCCTCGCCTCCATGACCAGCTCCTCCAACGAACGCGAGGCCGGCCACACCGTCGCCCACTAGTTTTGGGTTCTTGAGGGCCCCTTCGCTCCTAGCGTGGGGGCCTTTTTCTTTGCTTTTGGCGCGCCTGTGAGTTGCCTGTGCGTTCCCCGTGCACCACATTCCCTTTGGACGTTGCGGCGACCTGGGCTTTTCCGCCCGCCCTCTCCCGAAACCCTGGAATTTGGTGCGCACTCCCTCCAGCTCGACACCAGATTCCCTCTTGGCGTTGCGGCGAACTGGGCTTTTATCAAGGCCCCCTCCCGAAATCCCGGAATTTGGTGCGCGCCTCCTCACAGCAGTGCCAAAGGACGCAATTCCATCTGCCAGATCCGGCAAAAGCCCAGGTCGCGAAAAGTTGGTTGCGTCCTTTGGCACTCACTCGGTTGGGGGGACACCACATTCCCTCCCGCCCAACCTGCGACCTGGTCTTTTGCCCAGGCGCCCTCCCGAAATCCTGGAATCTGGTGCGCCCTCCCTCACCAACGCAAAAACCCGCACCCCGGCCATAAAGACCAAGGGGTGCGGGCTCAAACCCATTTGCAATTATGCCCGTGGAAGGACTGCGAGCGGTAGCACGTCGATGCCGGTGGCAACGCCGTTGTTCTCGTCGCGGAACCACGTGCGGATTTGGTTGATCAACTGCATCATGTGGGTCCCTCCTTTCAAAGTGTGAAGGTTGTTAACCTTCTGTTCACGTTGAGGTAACTCTAGGGCCACAAAATTAGTTTGTCAACACCCACTATTGGCGTGTCGCAGGTATTTCTGGAACGAGTCCCGGTGGCCAGCACACTCATTTCCCCAGGCTTGAGGCAAAGGGCAACAACTCGTCTATAGTGGGATATGACATGAAGCCACCCAACGCCTCCATGTCAGCGTAAAGGCGAAGCCCCTCACCCGCCGGCAAGCAAAGTGAAGGGCTTCGTGAGACTAGTTAGTTGGCCAACCGGTCAGCTCGCGGACAACATCCGCGAGCAGTTTGGCCACTAACGCCACAAAGGTCCGGATCGTAATCGCACCGATTGCTATCCGGACCTTCCCCTTTTCCGGCTTATCGCCGACACCAGGTTTAGGCATCTCGTCTCACCCCCTTTCCCACGGAGAGGTGGCCCCAACTAGCCAGGGCAAGCCTGGATCCACCACACCAGCGGTGGAGACTCGCACCGCTAGAAAAGGGAGCGCTTCGATAAAGCGCTATTCCAAAGCTTACACAGCCGCTTTCCCGATTCTCGCCCACGGCTGAACCGCAGAAATACCCCGATCCATTCAAAGCGTGGGATTAGAAGCGTGCGATGCAGGTCGCACATTCGCACTGGCCAAGGATGATTTCTGGCGACCAGCGTCGCACTCCTTTAACACCTCGACCGGAATGAAAACCAACGAAAACCAACGAAAACACCGAAACGAAAACAACCCGAAAAACCTACAGGAACGGGTACGGGTCCCACCCGGTGAAGTATTCGATCCGTTCGCGCGCGATCAACAAAATGGCGGCCACCACGGCCACGAGCACAACGGCCAAAAAGGCCCACCCAACGAAACGCCGCACTCCGCTCGCCGCCGTGCCGTCTTCGTCCGGGGAGAGGAAGTGGATGGCCATGGAGAACAGAGTCGGCAGTCCGGCGCCGAGGAGCATGCCTACGCCGAGGACCATGAGTAGTGATTTCAGCATTGGTGTCTCCTATTTGCCCAGGTGGTGGTTGAGTCCGTGGGTGGTGTCGACGATGTGCGCGGGCCCGGTCGGTCCGGTTTGGGGGCCTTCGGGGCCGTCGATTGGGTCCCAGTCGTCGTTGACGTTGTCGCGGTGCACAGGCTGCAGTTGCGCGCGGTAGAACATGTAGCCGCCGCCAATTGCGAGGATGACGGTGAGGAGGATGCCTCCCCAGACGAGGTCGCCTCCAATTGTCGACGCCCACTTCGCCACCCACCACGTGACGAAGGAGATGGCTGCCGCGATCGGCAGTGTGGTGATCCAGGCGAGTGCCATCCTTCCGGCGACTCCCCAGCGCACTTCACCTTTCGGGCCCGTCAGGCCTGAGCCCATGATGGATCCGGTGGCGACGTGGGTCGTCGATAGTGCCATGCCGAGGTGGGAGGAGGTCAGGATGATTGCCGCGGACGATGTTTCGGCAGCGAGACCTTGTGGCGGGTGGATTTCGACGAGCCCTTTGCCCAGTGTGCGGATGACGCGGAACCCGCCCGAGTAGGTGCCGATGGCGATTGCCAGGGCGCACGCTGCTTGGATCCAGAAGGGCATGGTGTGGTCGGCGTCGAATTGCCCGGCGGCGACCATGGCGAGGAAGATGACGCCCATGGTTTTTTGGGCGTCGGATGTGCCGTGCGCGAGCGCGACGAGCGACGCGGTGCCGACCTGCCCCCAGCGGAAGTAGGTGTCGCGGTGCTCGTGTTCGGCGTTGGCGGTGAGTCGGTAGACCAGCCACGTCGCGACGGCCGCGATGATCCCCGCAACGAACGGCGCGAACACGGCCGGCAGGATGATTTTGTCCAGGACGCCTTCCCAGACGACGCCTCCCCAGCCAATCGCCGCGATCGCCGCGCCGATCAGCCCGCCGAACAGCGCATGCGAGGACGATGATGGAATCCCGTATAGCCACGTGAACAGGTTCCACATGATAGCGCCGGTCAGCCCGGCGAACACCACGAGCAGCAGCTTCTCGGATTCGATGGTGTTGGACAGATCGAACCCGTCCAACTTCACGATGCCACTCGCCACCGTCTTCGCCACCGCCACTGACAGGAACGCACCTATTAAATTAAGGACGCCCGCGAGCGCCACCGCCGTTTTCGGCTTGAGCGCCCCCGTCGCGATGGATGTGGCCATCGCGTTCGCCGTGTCGTGAAAACCGTTCGTGAAGTCGAAGAACAGTGCCACAGCGATAATCAGAATCAGAAGGATAGTGATACTCACAACCTGGCATTATTCTCCTCCCCCGCCGGGAATGAAACTCTTTTCCACTTTTTACCTATTGTTCACCTTCCACCAGGCCTTTTCCCAGCGCGTCCGCCGGTTGTTCACCTTCTGGGGGCTGGCGTGGGGGTGTGTTCGTGTTAGAGTCTGTGCCAATGAGGACACGCCGAGGTTGGGGAGGTGTACCGTGAACGATTCCGCTGCGTACGTTCCGTTTCCGACGTTTGCTGAGTGGTCCGACCAGGCGAATGGGCATGGGGCGTTTGAGCGACTTGCTGCCGAGTTTCGACGTTTCGGGGCGGAGCAGCGTGCTCGCTATTCGCGTGAGTCGACGCGCTTTGCTGCCGTCGATACGAATGCGATTGAGGGGGTGTTTCGTTCGGATCGTGGTTTTACGTATTTCGTGGCGAAGCAGGCGCATGGTTGGGAATCGGCGATGGAGGAGCGCGGTGTCCATGTGCGGCCGTCGTTTGAAGCGGCGATGGACGGCTACAACTTGGCGCTTGATGTGGCTACGGGCCGCTGGCCGTTGACGGAGGCGTTGATCCGTCGCCTGCACGAAACGATCATGGCGAGCCAGGACGAGTATGAGGTCAGGGTGCTGATTGCTGGTGAGGTTCGTCGACAGAAGCAGCCGCTGCAGCGTGGCGTGTATAAGTCGCAGCAGAATTCCCCGGTGCGTCCGGATGGTTCGCAGCACGTGTATGCGTCGCCGGAGGAGACGCCGAGTGAGATGCGTCGCCTGGTGGAGCAGTGCCGTTTGGATGAGTTTGTGGCGGCGCATCCGGTGGTGCAGGCGTCGTATGTGCATTATGCGTTTGTATGCGTGCACCCGTTTGCTGATGGCAATGGGCGTGTGGCGCGGGCGTTGGCGTCGGTGTTTTTGTACCGGGATCCCGGCATCCCCCTCGTCATTTTCGACGACCAAAAGCACCACTACTACGACGCCCTCGAGAGCGCCGATGCGGGTGTGTTCCGCCCGTTCATTGACTTCATTGAGCAGCGAGCGATCGACACGATGAACGTCGCGATGCTCGAACTCGGCGGCACGGACGACGTCGATTCCGCCCTCGCCGACCTCGGCGATGCCCCCGCGCTCCGCCTCGCGGACACGGTGTTCACGGAGCTCGAGCGCCAGTTCGGTGCACTCCAGCACCACCCACTTTTCGACGCCACCATCGCCCGCACCTGCACCACCCCAACCTGCACCGACGCTGACGGCTTTTCCTTCTCCCTCACGCCGACCTCATCTTCCGGCTCCCAAGTGACCGCGAACTTCAGTGTGTTCGCCGACCCGCAGGCTACCGATCGTCCCGAATACATCGTGACTTGTACGTATGCGCAGCCATCTGGCCGTCCTGGTCCACGGAACCTGGAAGTGTTCCGTCGCGAGCTCACCCCGGACATCAGCCTGAGCCTGACTACCCGCATCCGCGCCTGGTCGGCAGCAGTACTCGCCGACGCGGTGCGGGCGTTCAAGGGGTAGCTCACCCCTGTTCACTCACCACTGTTAGCTCACCCCGGCAACCCCACAAACAGGAACGGCACGACCGAGACCAAGCGCGACAGTCCCGATCTGGTTCTCCGGGCGGCACGCTCCCTGTGCACTCAAAGCGTTCGATTCGAAGCGTGCGATGCAGGTCGCGCTTTCTCACCCAGCCCGGCCGATTTTCGCCGACCAGCGTCGCACTCCATTAAGCCCACGCTTTTAACCCGGCTCGAGAGGGCGCCAGAAACGCAAGTGCAACGAAGGGAGCTTCCTGAACGTTAGCTGTGCACCACAATCCAGCACGAGACAGCGGCGACCTGGGGAAACACAAACGAGGCAAACAGAAAACCCGGATTTTGGTGCGCCCGCCGCCCAACCGAACACGAAAAAACTCCCCTACCAGCAACCTGGAGGGGAGTGAGCGATGTGCTTTTAGAACTTCAGCAGGCCAACCTGCTTCGCGCCGAAGGCCATTGCGCCCAGGCCGGTTGCAGCAAGGGCGATCCAGGTGAGGATCCAGCCTGCCTGGGTAGCCTTATTGGCTTCCTCAGCCGAGGAGCCCGCCTCGATTGAGCCGTAAGCCATTTTGCCCACTGGCGCGGTGTCTGGAGCAGCGCCTGTCCCCTTGGTGGCCCAAATGCGGATGAGTTCACCGGCTTCATATGCAGGGTCGTGTTCTTCAGCCTGTGCTGGCGCTGCGGCGAGGGACATGGCGGTTGCGGCAGCCAGGGTTGCTGCGGTGATGCGCTTCATTGTGTTCTCCTAATTGGTGTCGTGAATTACTTGTGGGCAGTTTGTGGGTTTAGCGTGGCAGCGGGATGGTGCCGGCTGGGAGGACACCCGCAGCCTGTGCAACCAGGCCGATGATGCCCAGGCCACTTGCGGCGACCGTTGCCCACAGCACGAACCAGCCGAACTGAGTCCAGTTGTAGGCGTCCTCAACGCTCGAGCCCGCGTTCGTCGAGCCGTTGATCGTTTTTAGGGACGATGCAATTGCGCCTTCAGTGTCTGGGACGAAAATCTCAGCGTTTGCTGGCGCAGCGGAGACGCCTCCGGCGATGGACGCAGCCGCAATTGCAACAGCGATGGTGCGCTTTACGTTCATGGGAACTCCTCAGTGAAATAAAGGGGAATTGACAGTTCGCCTTTATTCAAGCCCCTCCCCCCCCTCATCATTTGTCAAGTTTCGGCCGGTCAGCGGCCGAGTCCAAAGATCCCCGCTTACCCCACACGCGCGCGCAAAATACCACACGACCAACCATCCATTGGCGTGACTTATCTCATATGGTTAGTTTCCGAATAAAAACATATTTTACCTATATCAAACTTAAGATGGATAAATATATGACACACCGCTAAGGAGATTCTTATGGCATGGATTTTACTTGCCGAACTTGCGGTAATGCTGGCGTGCATCTGGTTGGGTTCACGGCACGGTGGCATCGCCCTCGGCTTCTGGGGAGGTATCGGCCTTCTCATTCTGACGTTTGTTTTTCGAGAGACACCGGCAAAGCCGCCTGTGGACGTGATGCTGATCATCCTGGCAGTCACGTGCGCGACGGCGACGATGCAGGCTGCTGGTGGTATTGATTTCTTCGTCCGGATGGCGGAGAAGATCATTAAGCGCTACCCGGAGCGCATCACGTTTATTGCTCCGATGGTGGCGTATATTTTCACGTTTGCTGCTGGTACCGGTCATATTTTGTACCCACTGTTGCCGGTTATTCACGATACGGCGCTTCGTAACGGTATCCGCCCCGAGCGCCCGATTTCGGTCAGTGTTGTTGCAAGTTTGCAGGGCATCACTGCTTCCCCTGTGTCGGCTGCGATGGCTGCGTTCATCGTGGTGGTTGAGGGCGCTGGCTATTCGCTTCCGAAGATCATGTTGATTGCGGTGCCGGCGACGATCGTCGGTGTGCTGGTCGCGTCGCTTGTGATGTTGCGGTACGGCAAGGAGTTGGAGGATGATCCGGAGTTCCAGCGCCGTGTGGCGGCTGGTGAAGTCGAGGACATTCCGCTTCTTGTGAAGGCGCAGCGTAAGGCAAAGCGGGAGAAGATCTCGGTTGAGCAGGCGAAGGATCAGATTGTGGCTTCGTCCAAGGGTTCCGTGGCGTTGCTCGAGGAGACGGAGGGGGCGTCGGCAAGTATTGGTGCGGACGGCCGCCTCGAGGAGGACGTCACCGCTGAGAAGAATGGTGCACGGCCGGGCTCCCCGCGGATCACTGCTGCGATCTTCCTGGTAACAGTCGTGCTTGTCGTACTCTTTGGCGCAATTCCAGAGCTTCGTCCTCCAGGGGAAGAAGGAAAGCCGTTGAGTATTGCGGTGCTGTTGCAGATTCTGATGCTGTCGGCGGCAGCGATCATGGTTGCGGTGACGCACGTGAAGGTCGGCGCGGTTGCTACCTCTTCGATTGCGAAGACCGGTTTGATCGCGATTGTGGGTATTTTCGGCCTCGCGTGGCTGGGCCTCACAGTTATTGAGGCGAATGAAGAGTTCATCGTCGGCGGCCTGGAGGGGCTTGTTTCGCAGTACCCGTGGATGTTCGCTATTGCCCTGTTTGCGTGCTCGATTGTGTTGTTCTCGCAGGCGTCGACAACGCGCACGCTGATGCCGCTTGGTCTTTCCCTTGGGCTCGCGCCGGGTTTGTTGGCTGGTATGTGGCCGGCCGTCAACGGCGCATTCTTCCTGCCGACGTACGGCACCATCGTTGCGGCGATCAACTTCGACCGTACTGGTACTACCCGCATCGGAAAATTTGTATTCAATCACTCGTTCATGCTGCCGGGCGTAGTGGCGATCGTCGCCGCTGTCGCTACAGGCATGGCACTTGGCTCCATATTTGGTTAAAAGAAAGGAATCATTATGTGCGATATGCACGAACCAACTCCCCCGAACCCTGCATTTACGCAGCATCTCGCTGCAGAGACGCAGATCGCTAAGGAGACAATGCGCTACCATGAGCCGACGGCTGAAGGTGCGCCAAAGGAGCTGTGCGATCGGCTCGAAGAACTTGTCGACGCCCACTCCGACACCATCATCGGTCTGTCTCAATATCTTCACGCGAACCCAGAAACCGCATTTGAAGAATACGGTTCGGTCAAGCGCATCGCTGAAATCCTGAAGGAACACGACCTCGATGTCGAGGTCGGCGTCTACGGAGTAGAGACCGCGTTTGAGTCCCACCTCGTCAACGGGGACGGCCCAACGATCGCGATCCTGTCCGAGTACGACGCACTCCCCGAGATCGGGCACGCTTGCGGCCACAACGTGATGGCTGCGACCGGCCTGGGCGCCTACCTTGCCCTGGCAGCACTCGTCCGCGAGAACCCGGATGCGTTCAAGGGCACCGTGAAGTACATCGGCACCCCAGCTGAGGAGGGCTCGTCGGGCAAGGAGGTCATGGCCCGCGGCGGCGCATTCAAGCCAGAGGATATGGACGCATGCATCATGGTCCACTCCTACGGCTACGACCTTGCAGACCAGGTCTGGCTTGGACGCCGCGTCCTGAACGTCACCTTCCATGGCGTTGCCGCCCACGCTTCCTCGCAGCCGTTCATGGGCCGGAATGCCCTTGACGCTGCAGCAATGACGTACCAGGGCCTTGCGGTGCTGCGTCAGCAAGTCCCTCCGTCAGATAGGATCCACGCGATCATCACGAAGGGCGGCACCCGCCAATCCATCATTACTGAGGAAGCGGAGATGAAGTTCTACGTCCGCTCCAAGTACCCAGACACGCTGAAGGACCTTTCGCGACGCGTCGAAAACGTCGTGAAGGGCGCTGCGCAGATGACCGATTGTGGCGTCGACATCGAATGGGACTACAGCCCTGCAACCCTCGGTGTTCGCGCGAACGACCAGCTGGTCTCCCGCTGGGTCGAGGCACAGCGTCGCCGTGGCCGCGAGCCACTGCCTCGTGGCGTCGTGTCCGAGATCCTGGCCGCATCGACGGACTTCGGCAACGTCTCGTACCGAGTCCCGGGCATCCACCCGCTGATCAAGGTCGCGAACGAGGATCAGGCTCTGCACACCCGCGAGTTCGAGGAATCCGTCGGCACCGAAAAGGGTGACCGCGGTGCAGTCGACGGCGCATACGGGCTGGCTCAAGTCGCGCTGGACTTCCTGACCGATGCTGACCTGCGCAAGGCAGTGAAGGACGAATTCGAAGCTGCCGGCGGCTCCATCGACGTCGAGCACTACTTCGACTAATAGCCAGAGCTTCGAAGGGCGACACCCAAGGGATTGGGTGTCGCCCTTCGCGATTTCTCCCCTGCTCACTCCGCGTACGTATCGCGGAAAAGGCGAATCCTCCACGGAGCGCAAACGCTCCATCAGAATAAGTGAGGGTGTTATTCGACAGACATGCAACCGGGCGTGAGATCGGCGCATGTACTTATGGTGGCGCGTGGATAGAAGCGGACATTTACTTCTGGAACACCCAAATACTGCTCATTACAGGTTGTACTTTTGGCGTCGTTTGATGAATGCCGCCTCACCTCCGTCCAGGATGTCTACGACGTGTTCCCGAATACCGGCTCGATCGAGTTCGACCGTCGCTAACAGCACTGCGCTGGGCTTAAGAAGTAGGTTCAGCTGGACTCACGGCATAAAGCGCCGCGTGAGCTGCCGATGCTATGGGGACTTCTACTCCAAGCGCAGCAAGCGCCTCATCCCGCACTGTGCTTGTGTGACCACTCAAGTCTAAAGCGGTAAACGCAAAATCGTGGCCATGAATACGAAAATGTTGATGCCGGTCAAAAGCTGCTGTCGGTGCGCCCAGAGTTGCATAAACCATCGCGCCTGCGACCGGCCGGATTTTTCCGTCTCAGCAAGTACTGCTGCGTGTGCAAGTACGTAAGACTGGATTTGATAGAGGTGCTCAGGCTTGACTCGTTATCAGGTCTGATCAGCTCCTCGACATGTGGAACTGCGATGATTCACTGAGGTCCCGTCTATTGGTGCATTCAGTCGGCGCACGGCGGGTGTCACCGGTCGGTCCGCTCCGCCGAAATCTCCAAACTCGTGGAGGAGGCGGTGCTGGCAACGTTCGAGCAGATCCTCCTGAACCCTACCACACGCCAAGCAACCGGCGGTGACTTGACTGCGCGGGTCGGGCGTGCTGCGACGCTCGACGCGGACCGAGAGCGCCTAGCGCAACTCAACGATGACCATTACAACGGGCTCATCGATAAGGTCATGTGGGTGCAGCAACGCGCGCGAGTCGCGGAACGGATCGAAGCCACCCCGCGCCCAACTCGCACCGTGTGGCGCGAGACGCCAAGAACCAGGTCGCCATGCTCCGCGCCGAGGCCGACGAACTCTGCAATCTCCCAGTGAACGAGGTTGTACGCCTGCTCGAGGCCAAACGTGCCGATCAAGAGCAACAGCGACGGCAAGTGGCGAAGCGGGAGCGGCAGATCAGAGATCCGTTCGAGTACGGTCGGCACCGAAGCGACCCGCGGCGCGACGGGCCGACACAGGGCCTGTAGGTCGGCTGTCGACAGCCGGCACGCTCTCAGAAGCTAGGGTGTGGGCCCTGGAGTTCGGATATACTAACGAAGGAGAGCGAGCTTCTCTCCGAGAACGAGTTCAAAGGAGAAGGACATGGCCGTTTTTTACTCTTTCCACTACGACCGAGATGTTCATCGAGTGCAACTCATCGAACAGATGGGAGCACTCGAAGGACAACCCATCCTTAATCATCAAGAATGGGAGACTGTCAAGAGCGGTGGCGACAATGCCATCAAAGAATGGATCTCTGACAAGATGAAGTGGAAGTCAGCCGTCATCGTTCTTGTCGGCAAAGAAACTGCGTCGCGTGAATGGGTCCGCTATGAGATCCAGAAGGCATGGGATGACAAGAAGCCTCTTCTCGGTATTCGGATCCATGGCCTGTCCTCAATGGGAAGTGTCGATTCATCGGGCCCCAACCCTTTTGACAGAGTCTCAGGCGTCTCAGGAGTTCCGATCTTTGATCCGACACAGACCGACTGGACAGGGAAGATCGATTCCAAAGCCACCTACAACTACTTGAAGGATCATTTGACGACATGGGCAACGCAGGGCAAGACTCGTCTGTGACGGCTGAACCCAGTTGCCCGTTTTGCACAATTGTGCAACGGAACGATCCTGATGCGCGCGAGGTGTATCGGGACGATCGGGCAGTGGCATTCTTTCCCACGGAACCAGCCGTACTGGGCCACACCATGATCGTCCCGCGCGCGCATGTCCCGTTTATTTGGGAGTTGCGCGACGACGACGCCGAGCACATCGGTCTACTAATCTCGCGCATGTCACGGGTAATCGTGGAAGCCATCGGGGCCGAAGGGCTTAACGTTATTCAGTCGAACGGCGAAGTCGCCACGCAGAGTGTCAACCACGTTCACGTCCACCTCGTCCCGAGATGGAAGGACGATGCTATCGGACGCATCTGGCCTCCGGAGACTCACTACTCTGAACACGCGAAAGATGAAACTTGGGACGCGCTCCGCGACGCTTGCAGAAAGCTTCGGCCGTGACGGAGCGAGACGGGCCGAAGACCAGGGCCACGAGCGAAACCGTTTGGCTAAAGCACCTTGACTATGTTCAAAGCGTCGTTTCTCGGATGGCCCACTCCTCGACGCAGGCGAAGAGCTGGCTCCTGCCTGTGGTCACCGCGACATTCGGATACGCGCTTACCCAACGATCAGAAACTGTGGCAATACTTGGAATCGCAGCCATTCTACTCTTCGGCTACATGGATGCGAGTTACCTGCGGCAAGAGCGAGCGTATAGGCGACTTTACAATGCCGTCGTTGCGGGAAAAAGAGTTCCCGAACTCTCGCTCGACCCGCATGATATCGACCGAAATATCCCAGACGCGGATGGCGATCCATCATCGCAGGACAAGGATGACAATGGGCTAGGATTCTGGAAGAATTTGTGGATAGCCTTCTGCGGTTGGTTCTTCTTTGATCCTAGAGTCTGGTTCTCGTGGTCGATCTTCCCCTTCTACGGCGGGTTCCTCGCCGTGGGAATCGCGGTTCTTTGGTATGCAGCCACCCACTGAGCCAAACGGCCCGTACTGAACGACGCGTCAACGTGACCTAACCAGATTTGCGCTTCCTCAAAACGAGTTTAGCGTTTCACGACGCCGCGACAGGTGGCCTGAGCCACCATGTGCGACCATCGGTGAGGATGCCGTCGTAGCGAGACTTATCTTGGGTCATTCGAGTCTTGGCATAGCCCTGGAGGCATAGCCCTGGAGCTGTAGTCACCCGTGAGGTTTATACTCGAGAACTCTAACCTTTGGTCTGGCGGGGCACGTAATTTGGCGTAGCCTTTCATCATCGGCATAGTTCTCGGCAACTTGCGTGATGATGTCCCGCGAGGCTGCAGAGACCCCATCTCCTAGAGAGCCCGTAGCACTGTAAGCACGAGCGCTCGATGGGTGGCACACCTTGTTCTCTGAATGAAGCGATGGAGTTTCCGTAGTTGGAAAGACCTTTTCAGCGGCTTCTCTGCCTCTACTCCACAAGTGCCAGGACCCAGTCTATCCAGCTAGCGACAGATTGCGCGCGTCGAGTGATGGTGGATTCTTCGATGCAGATATTGTGTTGGCGCATTTCGTCCGTGATGATGTCGATGCTAGGAACACAACCCGTGGTGAGCGCCGTTCGTAAGAGGGTGTTGAAGATGTGGTGCTGGCTGAGGAGACGGACGTAGGCGAGTTGGCGTTGTTTGTATCCGAAGTTGAGGATGTTGCTGCCTTGTTCGTTGAGAGCGTACTTCCCGGGCCCGACCCTATCGACGACCCCAAGGTAGCGTGCCGCCGCGGTGTAGTAGGCGGTTTGTCGGACGACGAGGCCCATGAAGTTGGTGACTTCTGAGGAAGTGGCTTCGTAGTCGGGTTGGTTGGAGAGGAATTCAACAAGGGAAAGAACGCGGTCGAAGCGGTCAGCTTGGATGAATGGGATGTCGGAGCTGCCTTGGGTGTCGTATGCGGTGACTGCGGTCCCACGTACCACGGACAGTAGGTCTTCGACGGTGATGCCTTGGTCTTCAAAGCTGTAGGCCTTGCGTTTTATCAGTTTAATTGAAGAGAAATTCTCAGGGTCGGTGAAGGTGTATTCGTACAAGTGGTAGGTCAGGTTAGTGAATTGAGAGAAGACGAGTCGGATTGGTTTGTGTACGCGGGACTTGTAACGGCGGTATGGGAAGTAGAGCTGTCGGACGTTGAAGTCGTCGTTAATGACGTTCTTGGCTTCCATGATCACCACGGAGCCTGGGGATTCGAATCCACCGTCGATCTCAAGTTGTGCTTTGTTCACGTTGATACGAACCTGCTTGTTCAAGGCCTGCTCGAGAGGTGAACTCTCCCCAAGAGTCGTGGGGCTGTGCAGATTCACGCGAAAGTCGAATTTACCAGTGCCCATTCGTCCGTTGAAAGTCTCGATGAGGGCGCCCTGTTCTTCGCCGAGGAAGTCGTTGAGGGCGCCTGAGACGACGAGCGCGTTAATAGCGTTAGATTCGCTGGTGAGGTTGTCGATTCGTAGGGTTTCGAGCTCTGGCAGCGGGATGGCTGTGGGCGTGCGGTCGCTGCTTTCTGGGAATTCCTGGTAGAGGTTGAACTTACCGATGACGTATGAGCTCCGGCTCGTGGGTAGGACGTTGAGTTTCTTCTCTTTCAGCGGAGCTGCGACGGATTCGGAAGTGTCGAATTTCGTCATGAGGCGCGGTTCGCGGAATTCTTTAATCGCGGCTGCAGTGATGTGGTAGAGTCCTTCGGTCTCGACGGTTTCCTCAATGGGATACTTTTCCAGCAGTGCGTTCCACGCCGTGTTTGTTTTGCTTTCTGTACTAGCCACGAATGAGTACCTCCGTAATTGAACCGCGTTTGGCTGCGTTAGAATTGACCGCACGGCGAGCGCTCACCGAGCGAATTTCAAAGTCTTTGTAGAGCTCTCGAATCGCTTCGCAGTCACTGTTGGACTGTAGAAATGCGATTCCTTGCTCTCGCAGTTTAAGGCACTCGTCACGCAACGTGACCTGATCTTGGTAACCAAACCCCTCTTGGGTGTACCCAGTAAAGGAGGAGGTTTGGCTTAGCGGCATGTATGGCGGGTCCAGATACACGAAACTGTCCTTTGGCAGGTTTACGAGGCAGTCTTTGTAATCGCCGCAACGCATATCGACCTCCGCTTCGTTCAGATATTCCTCTAGCGCCAAAATCTGCTCGCGGTTGACGATGTTCGGGTTCTTATATTTCCCATACGGCACATTGAGCTGGCCTGCGGAGTTCACGCGAAAGAGTCCGTTGAAGCAGGTTTTATTCAGGTAAAGGATGCGGGCGGCTCGCTGGACGTCACTAAGCTCGCGGTATTTTTCACTCCGGTCGAGTGCGCGCACGGAGTAGTAGTACTCGCTGCCTTGCTCGGCGTTGCGTTGGGCGTGTTCTTCTAGTGTTTCTATGAGCTCTGATGCTGACTCCTTCACACACTTGTACACGTTGATGAGCTCTGCATTCGAGTCATTTACACGTGCTTTCGCGGGCTGCTCGTGCAGCAGCACGGCGGCTCCCCCGAGGAACGGTTCGACGTATAGCGAGTAGCTGTCCGGCACATGCTTCGCTATCTCCGGCAGCAGTTGCCGCTTGCCGCCGACCCACTTCAAAATTGGGGCCAAAGGTCGTTGCGCCTGTGTCATGTAGGGCTCCTTGAGGTCGCGTGTGAGTAATCCAGGTGCAGTCTACTCAAGGCCGAGGACAAAACTTTCCGACGCCCCTTTGCCGCAGCTCAGGAAGCTTCAACCTTGACCGATTTGGTGCTTGTATCTACGGACATGACGCCACGACCGATGCCGACACACGCGGCGGGCGGGTCTACGGTCACAGTGACGACATGGACGCCCTCGGTGACTGGGGCGCGGCGCGGTAAGCCGCGAACAGGCGACCGCCGACGACACGTCTAAGCCCGAGCGGTGGCGCCTAGACGAGGTGCGCTCGGCTACCGCCGTGGGCTCAAACGATGACCTTTACACTACCGGGCACGCATTGATGCCCGGCACTACGGCGGCGGTGTGGTCATCGCCGACAACCGAGACGGCCGAGGCAACGACACGCCCGGCTTGGCCGGTTTTTGCCTACTGGAATTGGCCACTAGCTAGACACCTAGAGCACCGGGGCGGTGGTCGTTGGTCTTTTGGAAACTAGCTCCATAGCGATAACAGCCTCCACCCGACTGGAAAACCCATATCATTCTCAGGAGAGACATACACGGACTTGACCCCCAGCCTCAGTAAATGAGAGAGATTGATCACCCTCTCTAGAGGCCGGAAAGTGGGCTCATTTGAGCTACTTCTGGACGTGACGGGATGAAACACAAAGATTTAGTCTCGGGAGTTTTTAGGATCGCCCCCTACGCCCCAGCTCTTTATAGAAGTCATCGAGATTCTGTACCTCCTGGGATATTTTATCTGCCGTGGGGTAGGTTTCTGCAGATACAGACAGCGGGGTTGAGTGACCAGTCATAAGCCGGGATTCTATCGTCATCCCCAAATTAACTTTGGCAATATCTTGAGGGGAAATATCATGCAGAGGCTTAAGGCGTTTCGTCTGGATATCGCGGCCGAAGCGGGATACGACGCCATTTAGTAGCCTTTCCTCGACTACCCGCTCCCAAGTTTCACGGACTGCAGACATCAAGACTTTTGCATTCTGCGGGTAATTATCTGGATCAGACTTTTCTTTTGACCTTATGGATTGGGCCATATCTTTAAGCTGTCCAATTTGAGCCTTCAAATTTCTTCTGCGCCAGTCAACTGGCGGATGGACACCAGCACCTTCCTCTGTCCGTACAATTTCTATTTCAGAAAACTCAGGGAGTCTTTCTTGGCCCTTCGCTGCTAAATCGAGGTTGATATCTCCCCTCGCTTCTTCTAATAGTCGCACAAATACGTTGTCGTGGGTAAAAACCAGCACTTGACGCTTTGTCGACTCTTTAACTAAGCGCAGCGCTACTGCTTTTCGAAACCTCTGGTCGAGACTTGACACCGGATCGTCGAATATGAGAGTGGAAAAGTCTCCTGTGCTCGTCAGGTCGGCATAGAAACCTGCGATCGAGATAATCCTCTGCTCTCCTTCACTGAGAATGTTGCCAACGGAATGGCTCTTCGTATCGTTGTAGACAACCTGGATGTGATTAATTCCCTTTTTGGCTTTATCAAACTGCAATTTGACAGGAATTGACGGGTCTAGACCAAGCTCCTTTAGTTCGGCCTGGAATACACTTCCGATTTCGTTGACATAATCCGAGGATAGATTCTTAATGAGCTTTGTGTACGCCTGGCTCGAGCACCGACCAAGCGCCTTTTTCATAGCTTTCTTCAGCGCTTCTTCGTCGTGTTGCTCTCTTAAAGCAGCCCTTTCCTCTGCAAAAAGCTTCTTTCGCGTGAGTACTTCGATTTCTTTTGCAACGTTCGTCTCGGCCGAATCAGATTCCGCAAGAGCACGATTCTTAGCGGCTTCGTCATTGATTCTGTCTAATAGCTCGCCAAGCAACGAAATCGTTCTTGCAATGGAAGAACTGGGGTTATCGGCTTGCTCGCGAGCAGAAGGTGCTATTTCATCCCCCGCTTTTGTTGCTTGCGCGCTAGCAATCAAATCCAGGAATCTGATTTTTCTATCTTCAATTTCCCGGTGGCTCGCTACGATTAACCCCTCTAGGGCTAACATTTCGGAATCGTCACCATCCTCTTTTGCGTAAGCACTGATAAGGTCTAATACATCTTCCAGTTCCTCGTCGGAACGAGTTTGTACCGAATTGACAATCTCCTTGAAATCAACAAGTGCTTTCGTCGCGTGTTCTAGTTGAACAGAAAGCTCTCCCTTCTTGAAATCTTGGAAGGCTTTGATTCTGTCTTTAGCCTCATCGGAAAAGTTTTGCTGGCATAACGGGCAGCGATCAGCCTTATGTAAGTCGGATTGCTTACCAGATGCGCCGCTTATCGAGCTGTGGAATTTTACGGCAGACTCCCAAAGCACACCCCAGCTGGGCTCCGAAAGACCATCTATCAAGTCATAAGAGCGTAGGCTTTTGGCTTGTTCTTCAAGTTTTTTCGAAGCCGACTCTTTTCGAGTGATCAAGCTGACCAGCTGTTTCTCATTGTCCAGCGAAAGTCTTTGATCGCCGGTCTCTAAAGTCTTCGCTATCTCGGTGATTTGTTTTGCATGTAAAGAAAGTTGCGTTGCAAGCTTCTGAGGGGAGGATGTTTTTAGCTTTGCCAGATCCGCTTCAAGCTTCGCTAACCGGTCAGAATCCTCGTCTGTAAACTCTAGTATTTCTTCGATTATCTTTTTACTTTCGTCGGTCCCTAGGATTTCCACCAGGTCGTTGAATTCCTGATCGCCTACGGCGTTCCAGCTTGCGGGCGGTGGTTTGAGGCCTAGTTGGCGATCTTCAATCGCCTGTTTTACTTGCCCCAGCAAATCCACCATAGAAGAAAGAACCTCTAGTTGTGGGGGCACATAAGCTACTTCGTTGCTCTCACTGATATGACTTCTGGCTGAAACCGAATCGAAAACCCTCACCCGGTTAAGGCTTCCTGTTACTAACGCTTCCCCTCCAGTCCATTCGGATGTCGCGGTGTCGTCTCCTGTGCAAAATGTGACGTTTGCCTTAGTTTCTGTAGATTCACCTAAAGCATTAGGGAGAACAGTCTCCGGGCCTCGTGAGGCCGCAAACTGCTTCATAATCCGCGTAAAGCCAGATTTTCCAGATCCGTTGTGTCCGAAAACAATATTCAGTCCAGATTCAGAAAGTAAGAGGGATGCTCCAGGTTTCAGGGCATTCACACCTCTGACGTGCGTTATTTCCTTTAGCGAGATTGGATCGTCGGCTTCAGTTCGAACTCCAAAATCATCAACACTCAGCTGATTCGAAAGCTCCGAAGTGTCGAAAGACGGTGTTTCAAACCAGCATTTGACCTTTTTAATTTCGTCATTAATGGAGTGGCTCACAAAGTTATCGATGTCTTCGTTAGCGACTAGCTCTCCGTGCGCAATTTTTTGGAGCAGTGCAGTTTGCCATTCTGGTCCTTTTCTCGCCTTGAGCCAGGTAACGATTTCTTCACTTAAATCAGTAGCCAAAATTCCATCCCCTCAAAGAAGCATTATTTCTAAACATGTATAATTAAATATAACAAAGTCCTGCTCAGGGCCTGTCCTGAGAGTTTAGCAGCCACCGGTTTTAGGACCACTCAATCAAAATTGTTAAGCGTCCTGGATTTAGTTCCTACCTCAGGTAAGGAAAGATCAGGCACTATGTCCAGAAAGTATTCCGTCGAGTTTAAGAGGAAGGCGGTCCATAAGATCATTGAAATGGTCTGCTTGGAGTCCTGCTCACTACAGCGCGCCTACGAACAGGTCGGTGAACAACAACCATGTCTACCCAGCTCTCTACTGTTTTGGAGAAGTCTTGGTATTTGAATCCAACGATCCACCGCCCGGTGAAGTCGCCTGAGTCCCCCATCACTTCGGTGGGGAGCACGGTTTGGGGCGGGGTGAACGCTGTCGTTGGCATGCGCCGCAGAATCCGATCGATCTCAGTGTAGTTGGGGAGATTCGGCGCCATCATCACCTACGGTGGGTCGTGTTGACTCAATGTTGAAATCCATGTATCTTTGAGCCATCAAGTCGCAAGGCAAATAGGCTCTGGCCCTCGAGAAATCGGGGGCCATCTTTTATTTTCTGGGTATCGGCGATGTGGCCAATACGTTTGGTATCCATTTCTGGTTCTTAAACCAATCCCCTAACTCGGGATTGATTGCGCGGAGCAATTCGATGCAGTCTCGGTGTGCATTCTGAATTCTGTTTTGGTCTTTGACTAGCGGGCGTCGATGAGTAGCTCGGTTTCGTAATTCTTTGACTGCAAGCGCCTGGCTTTGGAAACGCCTGCGATTAGTGGAGTTTTGGCCATAGAGCGAGAGGTTTGGTTCGAGCGCTTCGTTCCAGAGAACAACGCGAGCGTTACGTTCGCCCGCATGTGGCTTGGGGAGAAGATGCACCCACTGACCGAATGTCAGCCCCGCCAACGAGTCATCCTGCGTATGCCACACGCTGCGGACTGAGCCGATAAAATGGTGTCGTAAACGCCCAGACGCCACCACCCCGATACCCCAAGATTGGATCAACGATGTCCCAGCTAAAAGACAACCTACCTGTCAACCGCCCCGAAGTGTTTGGTGCTGCCGACTCGGCAGACTCGACCGATCACGCCACCTGCATCCAGACGATCAACGCCGTCGCTCCGCGGCCAGACAACGCGCGACCAGGGGTCAAGCGACTGCTGCAGGGCGACGGCGCGAACCTCATCGTCTTCAATTTCTGCCCTGGCCAGACGTTGCCGGAACACAAGGCGGCCCACCCGATCACCGTGCAGTGCCTCAACGGGTCTCTCGAGTTCGAGTGTGCCGGCGAGCGTTTCCCGCTCAAGCAGGGAGAAGTTGTCCACCTACGCGCGTACGTGCCGCACGCGGTCTACTGCCCGGATGATGCCCTGTCGCAGGGTAACATTTTGCTGCTCAGCATGCTTACGGGCGAACGCCACGGCGAGCAAGACAGCTAAGCCCAAACACAACCCTAAAGGTGCACGATCTCCACGTCGTCCCAAACTTCGGCGAGGTACTCGGCGGCAACTAACCGATGGCAGGTGGAGGGGTCTGCTTCGGAGCAGAGGAGCACGGCGTCGTCAAAAAGCGACCGATCGAGCGACGAAACCTCCCCAGCGTCGTACTCCTCGCGCAGCTTCTTCGAAAACTCATCGAAGCCAACCTCGTCATGCCGATACGCGCGCATCAGATCCGCCGACGGTGCGAGAGCAAGCTCGTGCGTGTACGGCATGTCCAGGATGACCCGCAGGAAGTAGCGCAGGTCGTCCTTCTTAGTAAACCCGGCGAGCTGATTCGTGTTCGAGCGGCGAATATCCACCACGCGCCGCACGCCGGAATCGTGCAGAATGTCGAAGAACTCCTCCGCGCTCTTGTGTGAAAACCCGAGTGTGTAAATTCGCATAATCTCTCCTAGATCACGAAGCCTTGCCAGCGGCCACCGGGCCGTAGCCCTGCTCGCGCAGCTCCGACGGCGCGTCGATCGAAAGGCCTCCAGGCTTGGGCGCAAGTGCAGCAGTCACGCAGCCCACGGTACCGCAGGGACTCTTGCTTATCGACGCCCCACTGCCCCACCAAACGTCTCCCGCTGTGCCCTAATGTCCCTTAAGCCCGGATTACTCCCATCTGCAATTCTGTTCACAAATTCCCGACTCCGTTTGTGACGCCTATCCCTTCCCCTATCCTGTCCCCATGCCTACGATCCGCCGCGCCAGGCCCGACGACGCCGAAGCCCTCGTCGAACTGTCTATCGCCACGTTCACGCAGACCTTCGGCCACCTCTACGACCCCGCCGACCTCGCAGCCTTCCTCAACGAGGCCTACGACCTGCAGAAACACAAAATCCTCCTCGCCGACCCCGACCACGCCACCTGGGTCGTCGAGGACAACGACGCCCTCGTGGGCTACGCCCTCGCTGGGCCCTGCAGCCTCCCCCACCCGGACGTCCTCCCCGAGGACCGCGAGCTCAAACGCCTCTACCTCCTTGCCGACCACCAACAGTCCGGCCTCGGCTCCACCCTCATCGAGCTGGTTCTCGACTGGATCGGCCCGCGTACGGCGTGGCTCGGTGTGTGGTCGCAGAACTTTGGGGCGCAGCGCTTCTATCACCGCTACGGCTTCTCCAAGGCAGGCGAGTACTTCTTCAAAGTCGGTAATCACCGCGACCACGAGTTCATCTACCGACGCCCCGCCCCCTCTGCCCCCTAAACTGCTCCCGTCGACCTCTTACGGTCGACCAACCCAGGTCAGCGCAAAATCGGCAAAAACGCCCGGATGCGGCCGAAAACGCCGTGACCTGCATTGGTCGACCGGAGCAGGTCGACGGGAACGAAACCAGCGCGAAGACCGGCAGCGCACTTACCGTCGGGCGCGGTTGAGGGCGGAGTGGACCGTCGATAAGAAGGCGGTGGGGTTGCGTGCGAGTTCGTTGGGCGAGAACCGGATGAGTTCGTAGCCAAGGTTGCGTAGGGTGTCGGCGCGGCGCTTTTCCCGGAGCAGCACGTCCGCGGTGTCGACGCCGGCGCCTTCGTATTTCACGCGACCGTCGATCTCGATGATGAGCGCATCCTCGATGAGAAGGTCTACCCGGTAGCGCGTCTTTTCGATCCACACGTTCGGCAGCACATTACGGAACCCGGCATCCAGCAATATCGCCCTGGCATGCGACTCTGGCGCCGACTCCGGCCCAAGTTCCGCACACTTAACAGCCCTACGAGCTGAGCCAATACCGTGAAATCTGGGGGTGATGCACATCATGTGTTCTAGCTGCGCAGGTACCATTGTCCCCGAATAGAGCAGCCAGTCCGCCGCCACGAGTGCGTGCACGAACCCCGCTTCGCGAGCAATCTCCAAAAAGGTCCGGTATGGCGTCGTCGTGTTGAGGTGCTGCCCGCGCACCACCTCGTCCCGCCGAAGCGGCGCCCGCACGTAACGCACGCCCGGCTGCTGCTTGGACTTCGGCGGCGGATGCTTCGCCAGCATCCGCACTTCCGGCATCGGAGCGTTCACCGTCCACATCCCAAGCAGATGCGCCGCCGCCCGCCCTGTCACTACCGCCGCCCGCGCGCTCATCCCTACGCAGAAGCTCCTCGCCCATTGCCGCTGGTACCTCGGCAATCCATTAATTATCGACGCCGGCACCGCCACCCCCGACGACAACCTCACCAGCTCACCCGTCTCCAGTCGCTCCCTGACCTGGCTGTTTACGTTGACGCAGTCGCGGACGTCGATAAACTCGGCGCGCAGCGCTGACTTCCAATCCCCCGTTTGCATGCGTTCATTCTGGCAGCCCCCACTTCCCGACGTCCCCTCTTTCCCCAATTTGCACACCATGATGTACATCCCCCTCCCCTGCTCCCCACCCCCGTCTCCGCCGTGCTCCATCCCGGGCGAAACGCTTCCCCTCCGCTCCCTCAATTAGTTCCGGTCGACCTCTTGCGGTCGACCAACCCAGGTCAGCGCAAAATCGGCAAAAACGCCCGGATGCGGCCGAAAACGCCGTGACCTGCATTGGTCGACCGGAGCAGGTCGACGGGAACGAAACCAGCGCGAAACCGGCGCGAAAACAGTGTGAACCCACCACGCTACCAGCGCCCCAAACCGGCACGTTCATGCCGAAAACGCCTCTTGCGCACGCCAGAACTGCAAACTACACTCCAAAACGGCACGATCGTGCCGAAACTCCAAAAGGCCGAAACCCCTCCAGAATCACAACACCGAAAGGCCCCCCATGTCCCCCACGCCCCGCAGTCTCGGCGAGCAGGCTCGCGAGCAACGCCGTGCCATGCGCCTGACGCAGGCGGACGTGGCCGACCTGTCGATGGTGTCGGAACGGTTCATTCGCGAGTTTGAACAGGGAAAACGTTCTGTCCGGCTGGATAAGGTTGAGGCCGTGCTGGCGGTGCTTGGCTTGGATGTGGTGGCGGTGCAGCACGTTCCGGAGGCGCTGCGATGATCCAAAACCCGATGATTCAAGCACCAACCCAAGTCCCGGCCGCTGGTGTGTGGGTGAATGACGTGCTTGCGGGGCAGATTGTGAGTCGGGGTGGCGTCAATACGTTTAGTTACGTTGATGGGTACGCGGAGTCGGGTGGCGCTATAGTCGCGACGACGTTGCCGTTCGGCAAAGTGGTGGAGACTTCGTCGGGGGCACTGCCCCCGTTTTTTACGGGGCTGTTGCCGGAGGGTCGTCGTCTGAGCGCGTTGCGCAGGAGCGTGAAGGCATCGCTGGATGATGAGCTGGCGATGCTGCTCGCCGTTGGTGGCAACACGGTCGGTAATGTGCGGGTGCTGCCGTGGGGTCAGCTGCCGTCCGAGGTCGCACCACTGGTGGACGTGCGGGATGGGTATGGCGATTTCGCTGATTTGCTAGATCCATCGACCGGTTTTGATGCGAATGCGTTGGCTGGGGTGCAGGAGAAGGCGTCGGCGCGCACGCTTGCACTTCCGGTGCGGGGGGATGCGATTTTGAAGGTCGCGCCACCGGAGTTTCCGAGGGTCGTCGAGAATGAAAATGCCTGCTTGGCGGCGTATCGCACCATGCCGTCGGCGCGAGGTCGCGTGGTCGAGGCTCAGGTGGTTCACGATGCTTCGGGCAGGTCAGGTTTGGTCGTCTCGCGTTTCGACGGCCACTTCCCCCACAAACGTCCCGTCGAAGATGCTGCGCAATTGCTGGGCATCTACCCGAGTGAGAAATACAACGTGAGCTACGAGGATGTGTGTGCCTCGGTGCTTGGCGTTGTTGCTGCTCCGTTGGTTGCGGCGCGCGGGTTGGCGCAGCAGTTGGCGTTTGCGTGGCTGTCGGGCAATGGGGATCTGCATGCGAAGAATGTGTCCGTAATGGATTCGGGTAGAGGATTCGAGCTTGCCCCGGTGTATGACATCCCGAGCACCGTGCCTTACGGCGATACTTCCCTTGCGCTCCCCGTTCGCGACTCGACGTCTGGGTTGAGTTACAAGAAGTTCCTCGCCTTCGCGGAGGGTATTGGATTGCCGGAGCCAGTTGTTTGCAAAGTCGCCGACGAAGCCCTTGCCGCCACGGGGGATTTAGCCGAGCGCCTCATTCGGGACTGTGATTTTGATCCAGGCCGGGCCAGGGATCTGAGGCGGGTGCTTCGGGCTCGTCGTGCTCACTGGTAGCCCAGGCGCAATTCTGTTCACAAAATCGCTAAGGACAGTTTTCGACACCTTCCGCCCAACCCTCCGCGCAGCTGGCCGTCGATAAGTTAGCTCAATTTCATTCATCGGCTAAGGTGTGTGGGGTCACATTATTGTCGAGCGAGAGAGGATTTCATGAGCGAGCGTGCCACGGACCCCGTACCTTTCAGCAGCGAGCACCAGGAGGTTGCCGCTGACGAGTTCGAGCTGGAGAACCTCACCCCGGCGGACAAGCGCGAGATCCGCCGCACGCGGCGAGCCCCGTCTCCGGACGGTAGTACCTGGTCGTGGGCGATTACGCTGTTCGGTACCGCGGTCGGCGCCGGAATCCTCTTCCTTCCTATCGACGCCGGCTCCTTTGGCTTCTGGCCCCTCCTCCTTGCGACGATCCTGGTTGGACCAATGGTGTTTTTCTCGCATCGGATGTATTCGAGGATTGTGTCGGCGTCCCCGGTGAAGGGCCTGGACGTGCTGCAGGTCATCACGTCCCTGGCTGGGCGGAAGCGTGGCCTGGCCACGGCGTTGATGTATTGGCTCGCCATCTACCCCATCGTGCTGATTTATGGCGTTTCGGTGACGAACACGATGGACAGTTTCATCGTGAATCAGATGGGCGGCCCGCACATTGACCGTTGGCTGCTGGCCACGATTTGCGTCGGCGTGATGACGGGCGCCTACGCCCTCGGCAAGAAGGCGACGCTGTGGTTCGCGAATCTGCTGGTGTATCCGCTGATCGTGGCGCTCGCTGCCGTCTCTCTGTACTTGATCCCGTACTGGGATCTGGAGAGTTTCATGGCGTACAAGTCGGACGTGCCGCTGTGGAAGGCGATGCTGTTTGTGTTGCCTGTGCTGGTGTTTTCCTTTTCGCATATGGCGGCGGTGTCGCAGTCGGCGTTGGATGTGCAGAAGTCGCACGACGGTGATGTGGCCGGTACGGAGAAGGAGGTCTCCAAGATTGAGTTGATCACTTGTACGCTCCTGGTCAGCTTCACGATGTTCTTCGTCTGGTCCTGCACGCTCGCCCTCGGCGCGGATGGCATGGCCGCCGTGCGCGAGGAGAACATTCCGGTCCTCTCCTACTTCGCCAACACGACGAATGCCCCGTTCATGGCGGTGGTGACCCCGGTGGTCGCGCTGTGTGCGATTGCGTCGTCGTACTTTGGGCACATGCTTGGCACGGAGGAGGGCACGCAGTACCTGTTGCGTGCGGTGGCGCCGAATGCGACGGAGAAGTGGAATCCGCGTGCGGTCCGCGCGGGCATCTACATCTTCGTCTTCGTATCGACGGTCGCTGTCGCCATCTTCAACCCGTCAATCCTGGATTTGATTTCGGTCGTCGGCGGTATCTTCATTACCTTGCTGGTTTACATCGTGCCGATGCTCCTGTTCCGCCACGCGACCGCCTTCCGCCACTACGCGAACCAGCCGGAGGCGATCTTCGTGTTCGGCCTGGGCATCGTGATCATTTGCGTGACGGTCTGGCAGATGGTGGCGTAGTACGGCGGGTTGCACGTTTATGGTGTGGATGTTACAGTTATAAGTGTAAACCCTCTGGAGGTGAAACACCGTGACAACGAAAACTAATCCGGCAATTGAGGTCACCCAGGCTGTCGAGCAGCAGGCCAGTCAAGTCGTGGCTAACCCCGAAACGTTTCATGATGCCGTGCGCGGTACGTTTCCACCTGCATTAGCCTCATTTATCGAGTCCATCTTGGCCAGGGTCGCGCGCGGAGAGAGCGTCGCACTTTCCCGCCCTTCCGAGGTGTTCACCACCACTGAGGCCGCTGAGTATCTCGGGATCTCTCGGCCGACTCTGATGAAACGGATTCGAGAAGGCGAAATCGATTACTTCAAAGTCGGGTCGCACACGCGGCTTCATAGGGAAGACGTCGTCGCATACTTGCAGCGGTGCCGTGCGCGCGCACGGCACGAGTTCGATGCGATTCGAGAGCTCGATAATGAGATCGAAGGCCTGTGAGTATTCCAGTCCTTTTTGACGCTAACATCTGGTACTCGCGCACTCTCACCGACTGGTGCTTCCTTCTCTTCCTGGGCTCTGATAAAGATGTCGAGCCACCATTCTTTCCAGTGTGGACCGAGGATATTATCGCCGAAGCTCAGTATCATTTGCGCAGAAATAACCCACACGCTCCCGAGGGTGCTATTTCAAAACGCTTCAAGCGAATTCGCGGTGCGTTGGCGGAATGGGAAATCTCCGGTTTTGTTGTTGGTAATTATGGGTACGCGGACATTCATGATCATCACGTTCTCAGCGCTGCCGTGGCTGGCAACGTCCAGTGCGTCGTCACCAGCGACAGGGGACTCGTTGACTATGTCGACTCACAGCAGTTTCTGTTTGACGTGCTGACTCCGGATGATTTCTTTTGCCACATTTTTGAGGCGTTCCCAGGGCTTTGTAAGAGGGTAGCGCAGGAAAACGAGGCTTATTGGGAGAAGGTAAAGGGCGTCAAAGCGGCGGACCGGCCGATAACTGCCGTAATGCTAGAGCGCTCGGGCTGTCCGAATTTCGCAACGGTTATTGATTACGTTTTAAGGTAGCGAGTGCAGTCGGCGTTTCGCGCACCACATTCCATTGCTGATTGTTCGCGAACTGGGGAAATGGCATGCGACTCGGTCGAAAATAGAGATTGTGGTGCACAGGGAGTTCGCAGAGTGCCAAATCTGACATCGCGTAATATCTAGCACTTTGCTCACCTGGAACTATAAATGGACAGACCAAATGGGGTTGCATCTCTTGGCATGCGTCTCACTTTGCTAGGCGCCAAATTCCCTCGCCGGAGGTCGCCGACCTGAGGGAATGTAGTGGAGCCTCGCCGAAAAGCCGGGTTTTGGTGCGCAGCGCTCCGCCGCTACGTGAATCAGACGCAGCCCGGGAATACTCTCAGCGCTGACGCGTTAAGATAGGTGACACGTCACATAAATGAGAGGGGCTAACGATGCATATCGGAATCCTGGGGACGGGCAAGCTCGGCACCGTCCTGGGCAGGCACGCTATCGCCGCAGGCCACGAGGTCACGTTTGCTGGTTCGGGCGATCCGGCGGCGATCGACCTGATCGTGCGCGCGCTCGTACCGGGTGCTGCGACTGCCACCGGAGGGGACGTCGCTAAGGTTGCTGACGTCGTGATTCTCGCGCTGCCGCTGCGGAACTTCCGCCAACTGCCTGCTGATGCGTTGGCGGGAGCGCTGGTCGTCGACGCGATGAATTACTGGTGGGAGACGGACGGCCACCACCCGGAGCTCGCGGAGGCGAACTCCTCGCGGCTGGTGCAGGACCACCTGGCGCAATCCCGCGTGGTGAAGGCGTTCAACCACATGGGCTACCACGATCTCGATGAGGGCTCCGGGACCGGCAAGGCGATTGCGGTGGCGGGGGATGGCGAAGGGGACGTCGAAAAGGTGGCGGGGCTCGTCCGCGACTTTGGGTTCGATCCCCTGCCCCTGCACTCCCTCGATGCCGGGGTTGCGCTGCAGCCCGGACACCCCGCGTTCGGTGCGAATGTAAACGTGCACACGCTACGCACACTGATCAACGACAAGGAGCAGGCATGACCACGGTAGATCCCGCAGCTATTGAGTTCGGCTTAGATACGTTCGGCGACATCCCTCGCAAGGAGGACGGCGCGCTGTTCACGCACGCCGAGGCGATCCGCGCGACACTCGAGGAAGCAAAACTCGCCGATGCCATAGGTGTCGACGCCTTCACCGTCGGCGAACACCACCGGCCCGACTACGCCATCTCCTCCCCGCCGACGATGCTGGCGGGCATCGCCACCGCCACGCAACGCCTCAAGTTGGCGTCCGGGGTGACGGTGTTGTCCTCCGACGACCCTGTCCGCGTCTTCGAGCAGTTTGCCACCCTCGACGCGTTGTCGAACGGCCGTGCAGAGGTGATCCTCGGGCGCGGATCTTTCACCGAGTCCTTCCCGCTCTTCGGCTACAACCTCGAGGACTACAACCAGCTCTTCGAAGAGAAGCTCGGCCTGTGGGCCGAGGTGGTGAAGGAGGAGCCGGTGACCTGGTCCGGCCAGACCCGAGCCGCGCTCAATAACGCGGACCTCTACCCGAAAACCGAACATGGCCTGACTACCTGGGTCGGCGTCGGCGGTTCGCCGGAGTCCGTCGTGCGCACCGCCAAGTACGGGTTCGGCCTGATGCTCGCGATCATCGGCGGCGCACCCGTCCGGTTCAAGCCGTACGTGGATCTGTACAAGCAGGCCTCGGCGCAGTTCGGAACCACCGCGCACCCCGTGGGCGTACACTCCCCCGGCTTCGTCGCCGACACTGATGAGGAAGCCAAGGAACTCATCTTTGAGGAGTACGCGGCGGCTCAGCATCGCATCGGGAAGACGCGTGGGTGGCCGCCGCTGACCCGCAGCCGCTTCGGGTCGGAGATCAGCCGCGGCGCGCTCACGGTTGGTTCGCCGGAGACGGTGGCGGTGAAGATCGCCAACACGGTTCGCACGCTTGACCTGGGTCGATACGACATGGTGTACTCCACCGTTGGATACATCCCCCACGCCGCCCGCATGCGTTCGGTGGAGCTCTACGGGACCAAGGTCGTGCCGCTGGTACGCGACATGCTTGCCGACGCCTAGCACCCTAGCCCCGCGCCACCGGACCCGGGTTGAGGCGCGGCTTCCACTCAGCCCGTGCCTGCTTGATCTCTTCGAAGTCCCGGCCGACGAAGTTCCACCACATCACGATCTCCTCCCCAAACGGCTCACCCCCAATGAGCAGCGCATACACCCACTCGTCACTGGTGTTCTCGATGCGCATCGCCGTCTCACCGACGCCCATGTAGCCGATCGCATGCTCCGGCAACTCGACGTTTTCGAGGCGGATGCCGGCGGCGTCGACAAGAAGGCCGTGCTCGAACGACGCCTCGACCGCAAGCTCAACCTCAGCCCCCCGGGGCGATGTGCAACTGCGCCCCAATCATCGGACGCTGCCGATGCGGAATCGTCCGATGCACCGTCATCGCCATCGGGCCACCAAGCGGCACCTCCCGCGGGAGGATCACCCCGACTGCGCTGTACTGGGAACTCATGCTGGCAATGGTATCGGGTGCGGGGTGAAGGGGGCTTGTGCACCAAATTCCATTGTTGGCCAGTGGCGACCTGGGCTTTTGCTGTTTCGGCTCGCCAAACCCCGGGTTTTGGTGCCCAGCTAACTGCCAGAAACCATTTCGTTAGTGGAGCCAGTGCCAAAGGACGCACCCGAAAATTCACGACCTGGGAAAACAACCGTTTCCAAAACCGAAATTGCGTCCTTTGGCACTCGCTCCCTGGGACATTCCGAAAAGCCCAGGTAATTCTTTTTGTAGCCAATTTCCACGCCAGAAAGATATCGGAAAGATATAGGGGCCTGGAAGCCTCGCCGAAATGCTATTTGTGCAGGTCAGCGATTTGTTTCGATATCTTTCTATCTCTTTCGGCGTGAGGGCGCCGGGCGCACCAAATTCCACTCCGCACGATAAGTGACCTGGCCTTTTGCCCTCCCGCCCCGCCGAAACCCCGGGTTTTGGTGCACAGGAAACTGCCAGAAACCGCTTTTGCCAGCGGAACCAGTGACAAACAACGCACTCAAAATCCGCGACCTGGGAAAACGCCTGTGTTTAAAACCGTACGCGCGTTGCGTCAGCGTGTCGGTCCACTCGCGCAGTTCCTGTGGCGGGTCGCCGAGCAGGGAGACATCTCAACCGCAGCATCCGGCTGCTAACGCGTAGCAATATCAGGATTCAACTTCGATTGGGCAGCTCTTGAGAAGACTTGACACCCTGTTGTACGAAGTCAAAAGGATGTGGATGTCTGGGTCGATAAGGCTCGACAGTCGAAAAATGTCATGTACGCGTTCCCTGAGAGCGTGAGACGGCGGAATTGTTAATGGCTTGAGCAATACACATTCATGGTGGGCAATGCGGTTTCGGAAATATGACAAACGGTACAAGAGCCAACGTACTTCGTCTGGGACCGTGACGGGGTTGAAAAATGCTTTGTGGAGCGCTTCGTCCCAAATAGTTTTCCTGTAGCTATTAGTAATTTCGTCTTGGTGTTCGCCTTCGTCGAAGGGAACAAGGTTATGCCACTTTCCGAAGGTCACTTGGGACAACACATCTCCCTCTGAGATTGGTACTTGGGTACGCGCATGATTGGGATTTTTGTCCCTTTTATTTTTAGCCTCCATCGCCAGACTCGTGGCGCCGGCCTTTGTAGATTCGAATAATTTGTTGAGCGGGTGTGGTAGATCATCTTGCATAGTGAGCCAGTCTGGGTCGTGCGTCTGTCGGCGGCACCAGGATGAAAGCTGCTCATAAAACGCATTTCTTGTTACGACCTCTACTACGGCCAGCATTTCCAGAAATGCCGCCGAGATTTCGACATTCCACTTGTAGAGCGCCAGCGCGTCTTTTCTTCTTCCACCGGCCAAGACTAGATATGGGCGAGTACGTTCTCCCCCAAATCGATCGAGCATTGCTTGATGGCGGTCGTAGTTGTGCTTCACAAGGTCCCCCGGTTCCTTCATTCTGTATAAAGAGTATGATACAGTGACTTCCGAAAAGGCTCCTCGGTGTTCTCCCGAGGAGTCAGAGAGTGAGGGAGCGTTCCGTAGTTTTCACTACGAGGGCGCTCCTTCTTTAATTGTTTCCACGCCTTAAGCCCTTTGCTGCGCGAGAGCGCGCACCAAATTCCACCTCGCGCAATCAGCGACCTGGCCTTTTACCCTCCTGCCCGCCAAAAACCCGGGTTCTGGTGCACAGCTAATTGCCAGAAACCCTTTCGCCAGCGGAGCCAGTGTCAAAGGACACACCCGAAAATTCACGACCTGGGAAAACAGCCGTTTCCAAAACCGAAATTGCGTCCTTTGGCACTCGCTCCCTGTGACCAAGCCACCAGCAAGCCACCAGCAAGCCACCAACCTGCCACCAACCCGTCGTGCGCATTCCCTCACAACCGATGTGCGAGTAAAGTAGGCCCGTAATTTATGGGCAAACAGCCCAGAAGCCACGAGCCCAAAGGGCCACGAGGAAAGGGAGGCGCAGTATGCGTGTTGGCATTGTCGGCTATGGAAACTTGGGCAAGAGCGTGGAGCAGCTGGTGAAGCTGCAGCCGGATATGGAGTTGTCGGCGATCTTCTCGCGCCGCAGCAAGCTGGACACGGACACCCGCGTGTTGCCGGTGGCGGAGTTTGGCCAGTACAAGGACGAAATCGACGTCGCGATTCTGTGCCTGGGTTCGGCGACGGATATTCCGGAGCAGGCGCCGGAGTTCGCGAAGTACGTGCCTACCGTGGACACCTACGATAATCACCGTGACATCCCACGTCACCGCAAGGCGATGGATGAGGTCGCGCGCGAGCACAACACGGTGTCCATCGTTTCCACTGGTTGGGACCCGGGCATGTTCTCGTTGAACCGCGCGATGGCGGAGGCAATTCTGCCGAATGCGCAGCAGCACACGTTCTGGGGCCCGGGCCTGTCGCAGGGTCACTCGGATGCGGTGCGCAGGATTGAGGGCGTCGCGAAGGGTGTGCAGTACACGATTCCTGCGCCGGATGCGTTGGATCGCGCGCGCCGCGGCGAGACCGAGGGTCTCGACGGCAAGTCCGCCCACAAGCGCGTCGTTTACATCGTGCCGGAGGATGGCGCCGACACCGCCGCCATCGAGCACACCATCCGCACGATGCCGGACTACTTCGTCGGCTACGAGGTCGAGGTCAACTTTATTGACGACGCCACCTTCGTCCGCGAGCATTCCGGCATGCCGCACGGCGGTCACGTGATCACCACTGGTGGCGTCGGCGAGAACCACCAGCTTGTCGAGTACACCCTGGAACTCTCCAGCAACCCCGACTTCACCGGCGCCGTCGCCGTCGCGTACGCGCGTGCGGCTGCCCGCCTCGCGGAGGACGGGAAGTCCGGCGCCTACACGGTGTTGGAGGTTCCGCCGTACTTGCTGTCCCCGGTCGCCCTCGACGACCTGATCGCCCGCGACATCTAACCCACGGGTAGAGGGTGCCGCAAAAGGCCCTTAGAGATTTTGTGAACAGATTTGCATATGCAGATCTGTTCACATTTTTCTGACTCTTCTGGCTACACTTCCTGGAAATAGCATTTTCAGGAGGCCCCTGTGAAGAAGTTCATTGCCCTGTTTGTGGCGTTCGTGCTCGCAATCTTGGCAGCGCCGAGTGCTTCGGCGATCTCCGTGCGTGGCGACGCCGCTTCGCCCCGGTCCGCGGTGGCTGTGGTGCATGCGGGTGGGGGAGTGGAGGCGTCGAGAAATGGGTGGGAGGCGCGGCCGGCCCTGAGCCTGAGCAAGCTCTACCTGGGCTATTGGGTGCTGTACCACGGGGCGCCGCGGCATAAGGCGCTGGTGGAGGAGATGGTGCGCACCTCGAACGATGGCATTGCGGGCACGCTGGATGCTGCGTACCCACAGGCGATTGACGCGATCGCGCGCGACTTCAAATTGAGCGCTACTCAACGGCGTGGGAACTGGGGAGTGGCGAGTACGTCGGCGGTGGACGTCGCGAGGTTTGTGCAGGCCATCCGGCATGATCCGGTGGCCGCGCCGCTGCTGCGCGGCATGGCGCACGCGGCACCCGTCGCTGCCGATGGCTTCCCGCAGAACTACGGCACATCGAGGCTACCCGGCGTTCAGGGCACGAAGTTCGGCTGGGCCGACGACCGGCGCAGCTCCACCGCGACGGTTAGTTACGGTGCCGGGTTTGCGGTCGCGGTGCTCACGTACGGTGATGCGCATGCGAATACGGTTGATGCGCAGCGTGCCGTCGATACCTCGCTGCTTCCGGGGCCGAGCGGTGGCCGCAAGATCGTTGACATGCTGCCGCCGCAGACGCCGAATGAGATCAAGGGCTTGATCCCGAAGCATTGGGAGGTCCCGGCGGGCTCGTCGGTGCCGTGGTAAAGGGCGGGTTTGACCAGCTATTACGAGAATAATGGGGCCTAATCTCACAAGGTTTCGGTGTTTCGGGGAAACCTTGGGAGATTAGGGGCAGGCGCAATTCTGTTCACAAAATCCCGAGCAAGCTTTTCATCGGCCAATCTCGACACAGAACGCCGAATGGAGCAGCTAGATCAGGCCCCCGGGCATCCGATGCGCATCGGCAAAGTGTCGTGGTGAATTACGGCAGCATTGCAGCGATGTTGGCTGGCAGCATCGGCTCGAGCGCTGGCAGTGCGACTGTGCCGAGGACGCCCGCGATCAGCAGCGCGATAGACGTCCAGAATCGCTCTCAAACAGTGAGATATGCCTTTAACCTGCGGGTTTTGAGTGTGATTCTGATTTATATTTTGAGTTATACTTCTATACATGAGCGAAACCGCTATCAAAACCACCATCAACACACTGCGAGACATAGGCAACGACACCTACAAAATCGAAGCAAAAGATGCCTCGCATGGCTTGCCAAAGAGCATTGATGAAACTCTCTCTGCGTTTGGAAATATGCCAGAGGGTGGAGTCATCCTGCTCGGTGTGGCAGAAGAAGACGGCAGCTTCCCCGTGACAGGTATTTCCAGCCCAAAGACCGTAGAGAGTCAGTTAGCAAATAAAGCACGACAGAAGATCGTGCCTCCCCTCCACCTCGGCGCTATCGAAACTGCAACAGTCGATGGCAAGACTGTGCTGCAGTGCATCGTTCCTCCGCAGCCCTCGGACCGTAAGCCATTCCGGGTTGGGAAAGGCGGCCCCGCCTACATTCGGTCCGGTGACGGTGACTACGAACTCGACCCAAACGAGGAACAGCTTCTTGTTTCGCAACGCGGAGTCCCAAAGCACGATCGGGCACCTGTGGAGGGTGCCAGCGTCGAACGAGACCTCGACCCGGATCTGCTTGAACAGTATCTGGAGCAAGAGCGCTCACAATCCAGGCGTCTTGCCCAACTGCCGAGAGAAGAGCAGCTGATTCGCACCAACGTCGTCGCACCCGATACAGGCGAGCCCACGGTGGCAGCAATTTATGCCCTCGGTATACACCCCCAGCAGTTTTTGCCTCTCAACGTCAAAGCACACGTTACCCGCGGACCACATGACCCCAGGGCAATACGAATGCGGGACAGGAAAGAATTCACCGGACCAGTCCCCGATTTGCTTGAAGCGGTAGTCGAGTGGGTGACCGATCACCTGCAAACAACCACCGTCTTTACTGATGGCCACGGCAAGGATGTGCCAGAGCTTCCCACGTTGGCCATTCGCGAGATCGTAGCCAACGCTCTCGTTCACCGTGACCTGTCTCCGGCCAGCATGCTTGCCTACACACAAGTAGTAAAGCACTCAGACAAGCTCATCGTGGTCAACCCTGGCGGACTTTGGAGATTGACCGAAAGCGAACTTGGCAACACCGGACCGCGGGCACGCAATCCCGTCTTGTACCGCATGTGTACTGCAGTAAAGACGCCGAAAGGCCACCGCGTCATTGAGGCAAGCGCGACAGGCATTCCCGCAGTACGTGAGGCTCTTCATGACGCCTTCCTCCCCGCCCCTTATTTCAAAGACAGAGTCATCGACTTCCAAGCGATCCTGACCTCTTCGACCATGCTTTCCGAAGTGGATCTCGCTTGGGCTACGAATCTTCCGGGGGGAGAGGTGTTTTCCACGGCGCAGCGCCATGCGCTCATCCGGATGCGCAATGGTGAGACGCTTACCAACGCGTCCTATCGCCAAGAATTCCCGATGGACTCCACCCAAGCACGCGCCGAGTTACAACAGCTTGTGGAATACGGCCTAGCGACCGCCCTTGGCCAAGCAGGTGGCACCGTTTATTCTTTCCTCCCGGAAGAGACATCTGCGCCGAAAGCCCCAGAGTCAGCAACTCCGACATCTCCACAATCACGGAGCCGCGCGTACCTACGGAGCGGGGAAAAAATCGACCTGATCCGCAAAGCGCTCCACCACGCCGGACAGCCACTGTCCAAACGTGAAATCGCCGAGCACACTGGCATGAGTTACGGTCAAATAACCCCGACCCTGAAGGCAATGGAGCAGCAAGGCATCATTACGTTCACAGAAAAGCACTGGAACGCGAAGAACCAGCGCTACGCGCTTTCTGGTGAACAAGACGAGTAGATGCGGACAACGCGGCGTCGATAAGCATCATGCCTATCGCCAGCACGACGACCAGGGAGATCAAGAACTCGGTGTGGCTCCCCTCAGCGCTCGGCCACAAGTCGATCAAGCCAGGCGCCGCAAGCGCAAGACCCGCGATCGCGATATAGCATTGCGGCACTCCTGTAAATCTCTTGCCGCAGCTAATCGACGTCCAACTCCGTCCCAATAATGCGGCCCGTCTAGACGTGACTAATCGTCCAAGGGTTCCGTGTCTCCGGGAAACCTTGGACGATTAGTCGGGTGGATTCGGCTTGTGGTGACAGAGGCCGTGGTGGTGTTAGGGCAGCATCGCTGCGATGTTGGCTGGCAACATCGGCTTGAGCGTTGGCAGCGCCACCGCGCCGAGGACGCCCGCGATCAGCAGCGCGACCGGCGTCCAGAACGTTGCCGCGCGACCCGCGTTTGTCATCTTCGAGGACTGCTGGGTGATGAAGCTTGCCTCGTAGTTTTCGCCCTTGGCGCAGGCGATGTAGGATTTGAAACTTTCAATCGTGTACAGGAGTTCAGGGAACTCCTTGAGTATTTTCTCATCTTTGGTGATGGTGGTGCCAGTGTAGAACTGGATTAGCAGGCTGCGGTTGGTGCTTTGGAGTTCCCTCAGACGTGCCTCGATCTTTGGAAGATTCTCTATCGCCCATGTGCGGTCGGTTTGCTTCGTAAAGTAAGCAGCTTCGCTAGGGTCATCGAGGTGGCGCTGAACAATTGACATGTTAGTTTCTGTAATCTTGCACGTATTTTTGTCGACCATCTTGTTGCCCAGCGGTGCAGAGATTAGGTAGGAGTCCATCGGGTGCTTCTCAGTTTCGGCGCCCGTGGTCGGCGCGAGCGCCCCGACGGTCATGGTTGCGGCGAGGGCTACGGCTGCAATTTTCTTCACACCGAAAACTCCTTTGGGTGACAGGAAAAACAAGGTTCTTGTATATTCAAGCCCCTCAGCGGTTGTCAAGGCTGCGGCCCGGGCGCGAAGTCAAGTGCAATTCTGTTCACAAAATCCCGAGCAAGCTTGTCAGCACACCTTCCACTCCAAAACCCCGGAACTCGCAGCGCCCCGGCCTACCCAAGCAGCGCGTTGTCGATGAGCCGCACGCCGTCCACCGTCGCCGCAACGAGCGCCAGGCCGGGCTCGGACGTCGGCTGCAACGTATCCGGATCGACGACCACCAGGTAGTCCAGCGTCACGCCCTCCGAAGCAGCGAGCTCCGCGCGCACCGCGTCGACGTCCAACGCGCCCGCGTCGACCTGTTCCTGCAGCGTCCGCAGTGAACGCGACAGCGCCAACGCCTGCGAACGTCCAGCCTCGGAGAGGCGCACGTTGCGCGAGGACTGCGCCAGGCCGTCCGCGGCGCGCGCGATAGGCAGGGTGCGGATCTCCACGTCGTGGTTCAGGTCGCGAACCATCCGGCGTAGCACCGCGACCTGCTGCGCGTCCTTCTGTCCGAAGTAGGCGACGTCCGGTTTGGCCAGGTTGAACAGCTTGTTGACGACGGTCGCGACACCGTCGAAGTGCCCCGGCCGCGACGCGCCTTCCAGGACGGTGCCCATCTCGCCGGTGCGGACCCAGATCTGTGGAATCCCGCCGGGGTACATTTCCTCGACGCTGGGCGCGAACACGATGTCCACACCGAGGCCCTCGCAAAACGTTGAGTCCGCCTCAATATCGCGTGGGTAGTTGCGGTAATCGTCGCAGTCGCCGAGGTCGGTGAACTGCAGTGGGTTGAGGAACACGCTGGTAATCAGCGTGTCGACCTCTCCCCGGGCCCGCTCAATCAGCGTGCCGTGCCCGGAGTGCAGCGCGCCCATTGTCGGCACCAGGCCGACGGTCCCGGTCGCTTCGGCGCGCGCCGCGCGCAGTTCTTCAACAGTGGTAATGACTCGCATGGTGGCCTTCCTTAGTCCTCGAACGATTCGGCAGCAGCAGGGAAGTCCCCCTTTTCGACGTCCTCCCGGTACCTCCGCGCCCCCTCCAGCAGCTGCGCTCCCAGGTCCGCGTACTGACGTACAAACCGCGGCGTTTTCCCGCCGGCGCGGAACCCGAACGCGTCCTGCCACACGAGCACCTGCCCGTCAGTGCCGTTACCTGCGCCGATGCCGATGGTCGGGATCGGAACCTCCTGCGTCACCCGCGTCGCGATCTCCGAAGGCACCATCTCCAAAACGACCGCGAACGCGCCCGCGTTTGCGACGGCGGTGGCGTCGTCAAGTAGCTGTTGCGCCGCGTCACCACGACCCTGGACTACGTAGCCGCCGAGCGCGTGCTCGGACTGCGGCGTGAACCCGATGTGCCCGCAGACGGGAATGCCGGCGTCGACAAGCGTTTTGATCGTCGGCGCCATCTCGACGCCGCCCTCCAGCTTCACTGCCTGCGCCCCGGTCTCCTTCATGACGCGCACCGCCGCGGCGAGCGCCTGCGCCGGCGACTCCTCATACGTGCCGAACGGCAGATCAACCACCACAAACGCACGCTGCGTCGAGCGCACGACCGCGGAGGCGAACGTGATCATCTCGTCGAGCGTAATCGGCAGGGTAGTGGTGTGGCCGAGCACCACGTTGGCTGCCGAATCCCCGACGAGCAGGAAGTCGATCCCGGCCTCGTCGAAGATCTGGGCGGTCATGGTGTCGTAGCTGGTCAGCGCCGTAAATTTGCGACCCTCGGCCTTGGCCTGGGCGAAGTAACGAGTACGAAGGCGTTTCATAGGGCCTTATATTAGGACGCTGGGTGGCGCCCCGCTGGCGGTTTTTGAAAACCGGATGTCCACCATGGTGTGCACAAAACCCTTTACAATCGCGCGAAATGCACTAGGTTGTGTAGAAACACTTTGAAAAACGGGGGGACACTTTGCGCACCTATACCTTGGCACCACTGCTCGCCGCCACACTTCTCGCTGGCTGCTCCAACACCACCCTTATCGACGCCCCCTCCGCCACACCCAACGCCCCTCCCTCAGATTCTGCTGGTCAAAGAGCCTTTGTCTTCGAATCCGGCACCGTCCCCATCGGCGACTTCGACCCATTCACCCTCGCACCCGAAGACTACTTCGACCCCTGCAACGACATCACCGACGAAGAATTCCGCCGCGCGGGGTTCACCGGGGAGATTGAGCGTAGTACTGACGGTGATATCGATTCTGCCTATGGAATGCCCGTATGCACTTTCTCGAATGCCGGTGAACATAGCTTTATAAGCCTTATGGGCGCTTCCGGTCCGCGAAGCGTAGCCGAAGAAAAGGGAATCATTCGTGAGGATGTGAAATCATCTGTCATTCCCGAGCTCTACGCATATCACGAGGGTTATATGGTCAGTATGCCGAATGTCTGTGTTGCGCAGGTAGATACGGAACGTGGAGGCATTGCGGCGGCCTATTACACGGTTGATGAATCTGTTTCAGTTGATGAGCACTGCCGAATTGCGACAGAAGCTATGGAAGCGCTCTATCTATTAGGCAATAAATAATTCGAATCAGGGGGAATAATGAAAATCAACATTGAAGTAAACGAAGTAGAAGAGGCAGTCAATGCACTCTTATCTTCCGTAATGAACGCAGGCAAGAGTGCGGTTTCTGTGTATTCGTCAGCAGCCTCCACCTTCTCCTCGGTCTCCGGCCTCCGCGAGGCAGGGGAGAAGCACGGCGCGATTTACTCCGAGCACGCTCCACTTGCGACGGACGCGTTCACGGGGAATGTGAAGTCGTCGGCAAAGGTGCTGAAGGTCTGCCTGGACAATACGGTGATGGCGGACGATTCGATTGCGGGGATTGTGAAGGCGGTAGGGCTCAGTGCGACGCCGGGTTTGAGTGGGTTGGGTTCCAATCTTGGGATGTCGTCGGCGGCGGCTGTCGCGAGGAGTTACAAGACGCAGCCGTTCAATAACAGTTCGGTGTACGCGTCGACGGATGGGAGCTTCGAGTCGCTGGTGAGCAACATCCTGACCACGAATACCGCGGTGCCGACGGGGTTGGCGTCGAATTGGACGTCGAACGCGCAGCGTATTTACGAGATGGTGGAGGCCATCGCCCCGGCCATCGCGTCCCTGGAATCTTCGTCTGAGACCGAGTTCGTGGCCCAGGCGATTGCGCGTCTCCAACTGATTCAGGCGGCGGGTTCCGAGTACGCGGCCAACTCGGCGGCGCTTGCTGGGAATAACACGGGGTTGGCGGCGCTGGCGTCGTCGTCGCAACTTATGGCGGCGGCAGCCCAAGCTGCGGCGATAGCAGCTGAGGCCGTATCCCCGGCCGCGGTGAAGGCCGTGAAGGAGGCCTTCGTCAGTTCCTACCCGATGTACGTCAACTCGTACCTGCCAGCGACAAACCCGACGTTCGTCAAACTGCTTCCGGACCTCACCGACGTCACCGGTTCCGACTTCTCTATCAGCGGCCCGCCGAGCCCCACCGCCCCTGAGTTTGCAGACGCCCCAATGCCAGCGGGGCTCGCCAGCATCTTTGCGCACAACGGCTACACGGATCTCGCGAACGCGCGTGGCCCGCAGGATGTGTTGCAGCAGTTTGGGAAACCGAACCCGGACATGCTCAACGCTATCGCGTCCGGCGCCACCCCGACCCAAGTCGCCTCGGCGCAGGCCCCGACGCTTCCTCCACCAGGGGCGCTGAATGCCCCGGCGGCGAATGTCGCGCCGGGCGCTGGTCTCCACGGTGGTCTCGCCTCTGGTGCCGGTGGCCTCGGCGGCGCGACGACCAGCGCCGCCTCCGCAGCGGGCTCCGGCGTAGGTGCAGGCCAAGGCGCATTCGGCGGCATGCCGATGGGTGGCGCAGGCGGTGGTGGTCGCCATCGCGCCAGGTCGCTGCACCAGCAGGCGCCAGGTTTCGGCTCCTCAGCAGGCGCAGGGGCAGGCTCACCCACAGCCTCAGGATTCGGCTCCAACGCTGGCCTCGCCGGCGGCGGCGCGGGAGGATTCGCCGGTCGGCCGGGTGCCGGGTCCACAGGCAGCTTCGGCTCCTCAGCAGGCGCAGCGGGTGCCTCAGGTTCTGCCGCCAACACCGCAGGTCAGCAAGGGCAGCGAGGCGGCTTCATGGGTGCGCCAATGTCGCAGGGCCGCGGCAAAGATGACAAGAAGCAACGCCCCAAAGCGGTCACCAGTGCCGTCGAGAGGGAGGGCAACATCCACGCCCTTCTTGGCGACGCCCCCTTGGTCAACCCCGGCGTCATCGGCTTCAACGTGCGTGGTCGGTAGGCAGTCCAGCGCGCTGGCGTAGTTCGGCGGCGCGCTCGGGGCGTGGCCGTAGTCGCCAGATGTGTGCGCTCACCGCGGCGCCGATCGCAGCGAGCAGCACCGCCACCGGCCACAGCCCGACCACCACTATCACCACCCATATGGAGGCGCCCATCCCCAACCACAGCAGCCCCAGAATCCGCAGCTTCTGCGCCCGCGTCAGCTGTCCTGAGTAGTAGTCAATAATGAAGGGGCCGAACGTGTCATGGCGCAGCAGGTAGCGCTCCAACCGTGGCGAGCTCCGCGTGAAGCACACCAGCGCAAGCAGCAGAAACGGCGTCGTGGGCAGGATCGGCACCCACACGCCGACCGCGCCCAGAGCGAGCGCCACCAGCCCCACAATCATGTACACGTATCGCATCGTCGCCACAGTCTAGCCGCAACATGCAACAATAGTTGTATGACTGCCTGCACTATCCTGTACGCCTCGTTCTACGGATCCACCAAAGAATACGCCGATGAGCTGGCGAAACGCCTCAGCACCACCGCCGAGCCAATCCCCGACGCCGACTTCAACCCCGAAGGCCCCATCGTAGTTCTCGCCCCCATCCACGGCCCGAACAACCCCGGTGCCAGCTTCATCCGCAAGCTCCCCGACCCACTTTTCGACGCCCACTCCGTCTCCCTCGTCACCGTCGGCATGAGCCTGGACGAAGTGGCCGTCGATAAGGACTTTTCCGCGAAACTTTTGGGCAGCCGCGCGGACAGCGTCACCCGCTTTTACCTGCCCGGGCGCATGAACTATTCCGAACTATCCGCTGCTCACGCCGCCACGATGGCGGGCGTCGTCGGCGCTTTGCGGCTCAAACCGCGCAAGTCCGCGAACGACCGCATGATGATCGACACCTATAACAAGGACGTCGACCGCGTTGACTTCACCCGCCTCGCCCCCGTCGAGGTCTGGGTGCGCGAACACATGTAGCCCAGCAGAAAAACCTGCCGGGCTACGAAACTGCAGAATGATCAGCGCTGATTACTTGAAGTACGTGTTCAGGAAGTTCAGCACTGGCGCTGGCAGCATGTGGCGGAACTCAGGCGAGAACGCCGCACCAAGCGCCGCAATGCCGATGCCAAGAGGCACAATGACCTTCAACAGCCAGTACGCAGCCGCGCGGCCCTGGTAAGGTTCGGCCACGGAGGAGAGCGAGTTCACGAAGTTGGTGGTGTAGTTCTCGCCGTTCGCGCAGGCCTGCAGTGCGAGCAGGTCCTCGCCCATCTTAAAGTTCTGGAGCGTAGCTTCTTTGTCACCCTGTAGGTAGAGCCCGTGGTACAGGAGAATGGCATTAGCGGTAGTGGCATCTGGCATCTTCAGCTTCGCCTGTGCAGTGGTCAGCGTGTCTTTCACGTTGTTTGGCTTGCTGATCTTGCACGTATTGCCGGAGACGACGGTGGTCACCACGTATGCGTCGTCATAGCTGCTGCCCTTGTCTTCTGCGGCACCGGCCGTCGGGACTGCTAGGCCGAGTGCCATGGTTGCAGCTACGGCTGCGGTTGCGAACTTCTTCACAGTGAGATCTCCTTTAGTTGATAGGAAGAAATAAGGATTAAGTTGATTTAAGCCCCCCCCCCCCATCATTTGTCAAGGCGGGGAGATGTAGAGGTTTAGCGGAGCAGCTCGGCCTGCTGCGCGATTCCCCCGAGCAGGCCGAGGATGCCAAGCGGGAAACCGATGATGATGCCGGCTTTTTCCTTCGTCCATCGGTATGGATTGGAAGTTCTTGCCCTGCAGGCATGCCTGGAGTGCCAGGGCGTCGTTCATGCGCGCTACGTCGTTAATGTTCGAAGGGTCGAATGCCTCGCTGAGCTCGTACGACTGTTGGACTCCTGAGAGATCTTCTTCATGAGTGTCCTTCCGGGAGCCAAGAACTTTACAACGGGTACTGGCAGCATGTGGCGGAACTCAGGCGAGAAGGCCGCACCGAGCGCTGCGATGCCGAGGGGTGGCGGCACGATTTTTGACAACCAGTACGCTACCGCGCGACCTTCGTGCGGCTCGATAATAGAAGAAAGTCAGTTCTCGGGGCTCGTGGTGTAGTTATTGCCATTCTGAGATAGCGGTCGTTCTTTGTGGCTGGAGTTAGGTTAGGGCTTGCGTTTGATGACTTCGGGTATGCGTGCTGGGCCGGTAATCCAAACTTCAGCGCCAGGCCATAGTGCGTGAACCGTACGGCTGGCAATTCGGTGCCAGTGCTGCAGCGTGCCGGTATCTAGAAGAGGCTCGAGGTGTGAGGCCCTGTTTCTGGCATGTAGGAGGGTTGAGCACCAGAAATAGGCGGTACCAGCTGAAGCGTCGAATCCTTTGCCTGTTGCGCAGATATTTGTCCGAAGGTCTATTGCCTGGTCCCAGATATCGAATTGTGGCGCGTTCGCACGACCTCCGAGCCGAATTGGTTTCGGTATGAGGTGCCTCCATGACCCAAAAGTTAGCGCGGCCACGAGGTCGTCGTGGGTTGGGTGTGGTTTGACTGCATGCCCGTTCAGTGGATCTCCCATCGAAGCCTTTGCTTTTGCTTCCCACCATGATCCATGAAGGTCTCCTTGGCGCCTGTGGGGGCTATTGGTCCAGCTGGATGGTGGAGTGCGGCGGACAATATGTGATAAGGGTACCTGTGGCTGGGTAATCCATTCTGGTGTACCGCCGACTTGCATGTTCCATGCTCGTAGCTGTTGATCAATCGTATCCCGCAGCGCAACTTCAACTAGCGCTAGGGTGCTTGTCACTGCGGCGGCTGCATCGATATTCCATTGATATAGTGCGAGGGCTTTTTCTGGTTCCTGGTGTGCTGCATCAAGATAGGTTTGAAACCGTGGGGCAGGGATATTTGTGATGAGCTTTTGATATGAAGACGGTTGCATTTGTTTTCCTTCATTATGTCAGCGTTGGCTGGTTTGCTCTGTAGAAAAGGGATGGGTATGATTGCGGTCATTGAGCAGGAATCACCTGCAAATTAAAGGAAATTCCGGTCCCGAACATTTTTGTTTGGGGCCGTTTTTCATTTCCGACTGCTTGGATCTAGCGACCCCCTAAGCCAAATTTACAGGTCGCACCCTCAGTAAAAAGGAGAAAGCCCTACAGGCGCCCAATTGTCCTGTAGAGCTTTCTCCACTCATAGCGAGGGACCTTGTCCTCACTTTCTGCAGATTCACAGTACTCCTGGAAACGTTCAATGCAAGCTATTCCTAACCCGATGGCGGCAGAAGGGTCTGCCAGCAGAGCGTCTCTCTAAAGCGCAGGGCCCGCAACCCGTCGAGGTTCCCGTCGACCTCTTCCGGTCGACCAACGCAGGTCACGGCATTTTGAGGCTTTTCGACGCCAATTCCCCCATCTTGCGCTGACCTGCATTGGTCGACGCTAAGAGGTCGACCGGAGCAGCCCACGAGCCAAGCCGCACGCAATTCTGTTCACAAAATCTCTAGCAACGTTTAGACGACACATCCCACCCAGCCAACAAACCCAACCCACCACACCCCACCCGGCCAACAAACCCACCCAGCCACATCCCACCCCGCCACACCCCACCCACTACACTGTGTATCCATGACTAACGCGAGCGAATCCCCAGCGCACCGTTACGGCGCTGGCCTGGCAAATCAGATTGAGCAGAAGTGGCAGACGTTCTGGAAGGACAACGGCACGTTTAACGCGCCGAACCCGGTCGGCGACCTCGCCACGGGTGACGCACTGCCCGAGGACAAACTGAATGTGCAGGACATGTTCCCGTATCCGTCGGGGGCGGGGCTGCATGTGGGTCACCCGCTCGGCTACATCGCGACAGACGTGTTTGCTCGCTATAACCGCATGTTGGGCAAGAATGTGCTGCATACGTTGGGCTATGACGCGTTTGGTTTGCCGGCGGAGCAGTACGCGATTCAGACGGGTACGCATCCGCGGACGACGACTGAGGCGAATATCCAGAATATGAAGCGTCAGCTGGGCCAGTTGGGGTTGGGGCATGATCCGCGTCGTTCGGTGGCGACGACCGACCCGGAGTTTTATAAGTGGACGCAGTGGATTTTCCTGCAGATTTATAACGCCTGGTTTGATGAGGAGCTGCAGAAGGCGCGTCCGATTGAGGAGCTGGTCCGTGACCTGCTCACGGGCGCCCGCCTGACCAAGGACGGCCGTAACTTCCGCGACTTGACGCACGCGGAGAAGCACAAGGCGATTGATGAGTTCCGCTTGGTGTACCTGTCCGATTCGATGGTGAACTGGTGCCCTGGTTTGGGCACGGTGCTGGCGAATGAGGAGGTCACGGCGGAGGGCCGTTCGGAGCGTGGGAACTTCCCGGTGTTCCGCAAGCGCCTGCGTCAGTGGATGATGCGCATTACTGACTACTCGGATCGTCTGCTCGATGACCTTGACTTGTTGGACTGGCCGGAGAAGGTCAAGGCGATGCAGCGCAATTGGATTGGTCGTTCGCGTGGTGCGCAGGTGGCGTTCGCGTCGGAGGCGGGTCCGATTGAGGTGTTCACGACGCGCCCGGACACCCTGTTCGGCGCGACTTACATGGTGCTCGCGCCTGAGCATCCGCTTGTCGACGCCCTCACGGCCGATGCCTTCCCGGCCGACACGGATGAGCGTTGGATGAATGGGGCGGGGTCGCCGAAGGTGGCCGTCGAGAAGTATAGGGCGGCGATTGCTGCCAAGAGTGACTTGGAGCGTCAGGAGAATAAGGAGAAGACTGGCGTGTTCTTGGGTTCGTTTGCGACGAACCCGGTGAGCGGCGAGCAGGTCCCGATCTTTATTGCTGACTATGTGTTGACGGGCTACGGCACGGGCGCGATTATGGCGGTGCCGGCGCACGACGAGCGCGACTACGAGTTCGCGACCGTTTTTGGTCTGCCGATCGTGCCGGTGCTCGACGGCGATGTCTCCGAGGAGGCCTTCACCGGCGACGCGCCGCACATTAATTCGGCGAACGAGCAAGGCCTGGACCTCAACGGCCTGGGCAAGGGTGAGGGCATCGCGAAGGCGATCGAGTGGCTTGCCGCCAACGGTGCTGGTGAGGAGAAGATTCAGTACAAGCTTCGCGACTGGCTCTTTGCCCGCCAGCGCTACTGGGGCGAGCCGTTCCCAATCGTCTACGACGAGAATGGCCAGGCGCACGGCCTGCCGGAGGACATGCTGCCGGTGGAGTTGCCGCAGGTGGAGGACTACAACCCGGTGTCCTTCGACCCGGAGGACGCGGATTCTGAGCCGGCGCCGCCGCTGGCGAAGGCCACCGACTGGGTCGAGGTCGAGCTCGACCTTGGTGAGGGCACGAAGAAGTACTGGCGCGACACGAACGTGATGCCGCAGTGGGCGGGTTCATCCTGGTACCAGCTGCGCTACATCGACCCGACGAACCAGGACACCTTCTGCGACATCGAGAACGAGCGCTACTGGACCGGCCCGCGCAGCGAGAACGATCCGGGCGGCGTGGACCTCTACGTCGGCGGCGTGGAGCACGCGGTGCTGCACCTGCTCTACGCCCGTTTCTGGCACAAGGTGCTCTATGACCTGGGCTTTGTTTCCTCGAAGGAGCCGTACCGCCGCCTGTTCAACCAGGGGTACATCCAGGCGTACGCTTACACGGATTCGCGTGGCGTGTACGTCCCGGCCGCCGAGGTGGAGGAGAAGGACGGCAAGTTCTACCGCGATGGCGAGGAGGTCAACCGCGAGTACGGCAAGATGGGCAAGTCCCTGAAGAACGCCGTCGCCCCGGATGACATTTGCCGCGATTACGGTGCGGATACCCTGCGTGTTTACGAGATGTCGATGGGCCCGCTGGACACGTCGCGCCCGTGGGCGACGAAGGACGTCATCGGCGCGCACCGTTTCCTGCAGCGTCTGTGGCGCCTGGTTGTGGACGAGGAGTCCGGCGAGGTCACCGTCACCGACGCCGCGCTCACCGAGGATGACAACAAGCAGCTGCACCGCACCATCGCGGGCGTCCGCGATGATTACGAGCACCTGCGGGATAATACGGTCGTGGCGAAGCTGATTGAGTTCACGAACTACCTGACCAAGACGTACCCGTCGGGCGCCCCGCGCGCGGCGGTCACTCCGTTGGTGCAGATGGTTGCGCCGCTCGCCCCGCACATCGCCGAAGAGCTGTGGGCGAAGCTCGGCCACGCCGACACCATCACGTTCGAGCCGTTCCCGACCTTCGAGGAATCATTCCTTGTCGACGCCACCATCGAACTACCCGTCCAGATCAACGGCAAGGTGAAGGCCCGGATTGACGTCCCGACGGACGCCTCGAAGGAGGACACCGAGGCGGTTGCGCTGACGGATGCGCGCGTCAAGGAACTGACTGACGGCAAGAACGTGGTCAAGGTGATTGTGGTGCCGGGCCGGATGGTGAACCTGGTCGTTAAGTAAACGTTCAGGAAACGTGTAGGTGCTGCGGAGCGTTTGTGTGTACTGTTGGGCAGCATGACTGAACCAAATACACCTAACAACGATCCGCAGAACCCGGGTGGCATCCCGTCCTACCCGGAATACGGCGCGTCGCCTTACGGCCAGTCCTCGGGACAGCCCTACGGGGAGCAGTTCTCTGAGGGGCAGGCCGATTTCGGTGCGTTTGACGTCAACTCGGCCGCCCAGGCGTCCGGGCAGAGCGCGTTGCGCTACCACGGCGCCCAGCTCGCCGTGCCGACCAGCCCCGCGGCAGCCATGCTGGCGAACGACGACGGCTTCGTCGGCATCACGCCCGCCCAGTACGGCGACGGCGTCACCCCGCACCCGATCAGCAACCCGGCCGCCAACGGCGTCGCCCACGGGCTGGGCACCGGGAAGCTGTCCGTCGGCGCTGCGCTGAAGTACGGTTTCAAAACTGCCTACGCCAACCCGGGCACCTGGCTGGTGCTGGCGTTCGTGTACGCGCTGCTGAATAACATCGGGGCCGTCTTCCAGAGCGACGGCGTGAGCGCCCTGGGCATGCTGGCCCTATTCTTCGTCACGCCGCTGTTCCTGGCCGCCGCGCTGCAGCAGACCCTGGTCGGCCCGAAGCAGTTCGTCCTGAAGGACATCAAGTCGGCTGCCTACGGCAAGACCCTGGGCATGTCGGTGGTCGTCGGCATCATCACGTCCCTGATCTTCGCCCTGCTCATGGTGATCGGGTTCGTCGCTGGTTTCGCCGGCGCGGACCCGGAGGCGCTCCTGACCGCCTCGAGCGGTGATCTCAGCGCTATCGACCCATCCGCGTTCGTGACCCTATTCGTTGGGATCGGCATCGCGGTGCTGATCATGTTGCTTATCTCGCCGTTCTTCATCTTCCAGTCGTTCTACGCAGCCGACAACAACGGCACTTTCGGCGACGCCTTCAAGGCCGGCTTCACCACAGCGAAGCGCAACTACGGTGGTCTGCTCGGCCTGATGATCGTCTGCGGGATCCTGATGGCCACCGTCTCCGGCAGTGGCGCCGCCTCCGGCGTGGCCGCTTTCGTCTCGCTGGTCCTGGGCACGCTGCTGGCCGCCCCAGCACTCCTGGCGATGGTGTACGCCTACCGCCAGGTCTCCGGCGGCCCCGTCCCGCACGAGGTAGCCGTTGCCTAAGCGCAGCACCTATTACACGGCCGTGGCACTGACCGCCGCGGCCGTGCTCTTTTTTACCGTCGGCAAGGCGTACGTTGGCCTGCCCGGGGTGTGGGACACAATCTCCCACGAGGTCCGTCACCTGCGCCTTATCCCCTTCGGCTCCTTCATCTACTACCGAGTCTGGTGGGGGCCGTGGCTCAACCTCATCGGCAACATCGTCCTCTTCCTCCCAGTCGGCTACCTGGCACGCCTCCGGCTCGGCAAGGTCTGGAAGGCCACGCTCGTGGCGATGGTGGCGTCCCTAAGCATCGAAGTAGCCCAGTACGCGCTCGCCGCCGGCTACTCAGATATCGACGACCTCCTCATCAACACCGCCGGCGGCGCCCTGGGCGCTACACTTGTCCACATGCCCAGCTTCACCCGCACCGTCTTCCCGGACGGCGACGAACCCGACGCCCGCTTCACCCTCGCTAACGAGCGCACATTCCTCGCCTGGACCCGCACCGCGCTCGCATTTCTCGCCGGCGGCATCGCCCTCGGTGCCTTCGACGTCACCGGCATCACCCCCGAGACCCAAACCTTCGCCGCCGCCACCGTGATCGTGATCGGCATGGCCATCGCTGCCGGCGCCGCCATCCGCTGGGTCCGCGTCGAGCGAGCGCTGCGCCACGGGCGCCCGCTGCCAGCCCCCGCGATCGCACCGCTGCTCGGCGTCGGCATCCTGGTCGCCTCCATCGTGGTACTAGTGGGGCTCCTCTCGTGACCATTCCAGTCCCCGACCCCGGCCTCCAACCCGAGCGCACCGCCCTGAGCTGGACCCGCACCGCCCTAGCCATGCTCGTGTGCTCGATGGTGCTCCTGCGCTGGTCCCACGCCTACCCCGTGCCAGTCTTCGGCGCCATCGGGCTGCTACTCACGCTGGCGACAGTGCTCATCTCCAGATATCGACGCCTCTACCGCACCGAAGCCCACAACCTCGCCCAGGAGCGCTCCCAACCAAACACGATCTCCGTCTTCGCCACCGCCGTTGCCCTGGTGGCCTTGGGCGGGTTGGGCCTGTGGCTGGTCCTTGTGAATTAAGGTGTCGAGAGCCTGCGCACCTTTTTCCTGCCAGAGCGCTCTGTGTCAAGTGGTTGTGGGCCAGATTCATGGTTAACAATGCATCATCAATGCACGCGGCATCGGCGCTGTCT
>NZ_JAGPYT010000011.1:0-74226 GCF_024453995.1 Corynebacterium sp. CCUG 51687
ACAGCGCCGATGCCGCGTGCATTGATGATGCATTGTTAACCATGAATCTGGCCCACAACCACTTGACACAGAGCGTTTCGCGAGCGAATTTGAAAAAGCCCAGGTCGCTGGAGCTCAGTGAGGGAATTTGGTGCACAGCACCTCCTACAACGTGAGCCGCCCGGAGAGCGCGCGGGAGAGGGTGAGTTCGTCGACGAACTCGAGGTCGCCGCCGAGCGGCATGCCGGAGGCCAGGCGGGAGACGGTCAGATCTGGGAAGTCCTTGAGCAGGCGGGCCAGGTAGGAGGCGGTGGCTTCGCCTTCGGTGTCGGGGTCGGTGGCGAGGATGACTTCGGTGATTTGGGGGGCGTCGTCGCCGTCGAGGTCGGGAAGGACGCCGCCGATGCGCTTCAGCAGGGGCGTGACGGCGAGGTCCTTGGGGCCCACGTTCGCGAGTGGGTCCAGTGCCCCGCCGAGCACGTGGTAGCGGCCGTTGAACTCGCCGGTTCGCTCGATGACCTGGATGTCTTTGGCGTCTTCGACGACGCAGATGAGGTCTTTTTTGCGGCCGGAGTCGGCGCAGATGCGGCAGACCGCTTCGCGGGAGACGTTGTTGCAGATGCGACAGAACGTCACGCCGTCGCGGACGCCGGCGAGGGCGGCGCGGAGCCGGTCGATATCTTCGGGCTCGGTTTGGAGAAGGTGGAAGGCGATCCGTTGCGCAGACTTGGGTCCGACGCCGGGGAGGCGCGAGAGCTCGTCGATAAGGTCTTGGAGCGGTCCTTCGAACATGGGGGTCCTTTACAACACAAAACGCCTGGCGAAGTGCCAGGCGTTCAAGCGGGTGGGTTTAGATGATGCCGCCGAACGGAATCTCACCAGGTGCAGGCTGCTGACCACCAGGAGCCTCCTGTGGCATTGCGCCGCCGGTCAGTGGGCCGATCTTCTCCTGCGCCAGTTCGCCGGCCTTGTTGTGGGCGTCGCGGTATGCGGCGAGGATGAGGTCCTGCAGCGTCTCGACGTCGTCGGCGTCAACAGCCTCCGGCTTGATCTGCAGGTCGGTGATCTCTGCGCCACCGGTCATGACGACGGTGACCAGGCCGCCGCCAGCGGTGCCGGTGACGGTGGTGCTGAGCAGCTCCTGCTGTGCCTGCTGCAGCGCCTGCTGCACCTCGGCTGCCTGGCGGATGAGTTCCTGCATGTCCTGAGGCATATTTGGCTGGGTCATGGTGTGTAACACCCTTTCGTGTCAGTGATTTTGTCTAATTTGCTCACCAGTGTACCCGGTAGTTCCTGAATGCTTACAAGGGCTTGGCTCCAAGTTCGCTGGCAAGCAGGTCCATGGCAACTTCGGTGGCGTCACGACGGTCGAAGGTCGCCGACTCGGCCTCGGCCTGGTCGACCATGTCGCGCTCTTCGTCCTCTTGGCTGTAGGGCTCGGGCGGCGGCGGAGGCGGTTCCCATCCGGCGTCGTCGTGGGGCGGTTCGGGCGGCGGCGGGACTTCCTCGCGCTCGCGGCGCTCCTGTTGCGCGCTGCGCTGCCCGGCGGCCTTCGCTATCGCCCGCCAGTCAGTGGGCTGCTGCGCTGCGGGTTTTGGGGTTGCTTCACTTTTCGACGCCCCCTTCGCCCCTTTCGTGCCCACCACGCAACGCACGGCAACCTTGGTGCCAAGCGCTTCGGAGAACACCGCGACGATGTCCCCGTTGTTGTTGTCGGCGTTGAGGCGCTCCGCGAGGGCACCCGTGTTGTGTCCGATGAGCAGTGTGGGCTGGCCGTCTTCGTTGTCGAGGGAGAGCGGTTTTGCCTCGGCAAGCATGATTTCGGCGACCTGGTTGCGCTTGCCCACAGCTTGGCGCAGCTTCATCCAGTCACGCTGCACGCGTTCGAGGAGGTCTTCCGCAGGTGCTGGCTCTGGCTTCGGTGCCGGGGTTGGTTCCGGCTTCGGCGGCGTTGCGGGTTCCGCGGGTGGTTGCGGCACCGGCTTCGGTTCAGGCTTCGGCTCGGGCTTGTGCTCAGGCTTCGCTGCAGGCTCGGGCTTGGGCTCAGGCTTCGGCGTGTTCTGCGCCTTTCGGCGCTCCGCGATCCTGGCCGCAGCAGCCGCAGCGGCCGCGGCTCCCCCACCCTGCGAAGGAGTCTGCGACGGGGCCGGCTGGGCAGGCTGGGCCGCCTGCGCAGGGGTAGCAGGCGCCGGTGCAGCTGAGGTAGCCGAGGAGACCGCCGGGCGGTCGCCCATCGTGAGCAGGTGCGCCATCATCACTTCCAACAACAGGCGCGGGGACGTCGCACCGCGGAGGTCGCCGATCCGATCGTTGACCTCGGTCGCGAGCGCGGCCAGCGTCGACGGGTGGAACTGTTGCGCTTCGGCGCGGAGTATTTCGGCGCGGTCGACGGGGGCGTCGACAAGCCCTTCGCCGAAGGCATCCGGCACGGTGACGATGAGCAGCAGGTCACGCAGCCGGTCCAGCAGGTCGAGGGCGAAACGGCGCGGCTCGTGGCCGGACTCGATCACCTTGTCGATGGTGTGGAACATCGCCGCGGCGTCCTTGGTGGCGAGGGCGTCGACGGCGGCGTCGAGAAGCGTGAGGTCCGTGACCCCGAGCAGCGGCAGCGCCATCTCGTAGGTCAGGCCGTCCGGGCCGGCGCCCGCCAACAGCTGATCCAGCACGGACAGCGTGTCGCGCGGCGACCCGCCGCCAGCGCGGATGACCAGCGGGTACACGTTCTCGTCGACGAACGCGCCCTCCTCCGCAACGATGTTTTCCAGCAGGTGGCGCATCGCCTGCGGGGTCAGCAGGCGGAACGGGTAGTTGTGGGTACGCGAGCGGATCGTGCCGAGGATCTTCTCCGGCTCGGTCGTCGCAAAGATGAAGATGAGGTGCTCTGGCGGCTCCTCCACAATCTTGAGCAGGGCGTTGTTGCCGGAGGGTGAAATCATGTGCGCCTCGTCGATGATGAAGACGCGGTAGCGGGACTCCGCAGGCGCGAACATGGCGCGTTCGCGCAGCTCACGCATGTCGTCGACACCGCCGTGGGAGGCGGCGTCGAGCTCCATCACGTCCAGGTTCCCGGTGCCACCAGGCGCCAGCGACACGCAGGACGCGCACTTGCCACACGGAGTGGATGTCGGCCCCTCAACGCAGTTCAACGAGCGCGCCAGGATGCGCGCCGAGGACGTCTTGCCACACCCCCGCGGCCCCGAAAACAGGTACGCATGGCTGATGCGCCCGTTGTCGAGAGCGTTCGATAACGGCACAGTCACCTGGTCTTGCCCAACCAGCTCACCAAACGTTGCAGGACGATATTTCCGGTACAGAGCCACGGCGCCAAGTGTAGACGATCAGCCCTCTTCCCGGCACCAATCTTTCACATCCACACCACGCCTGCGAAGACGCCGCTCCAGCACCGGATAGCCCTGCTCGGAGGCGATCCCGAACTCCTCATCGGTGAGCGCAATCAGCTCCAGAAGCAGCGTAATCCGGCCCGGCTCACGCACCAGCGGGGTGCCCTGCGCAAACACCTCCGGCTCCCGCAGCAGCCCATGCCGCACGGTGCCCGGCGCGTCGGCCAGCAGCCCCTCGAGCAGCACGCCAGGCTGCCCCGGCACTCCAAGGCGCTCAAGCTCGCGGGTCGCGTCCACGACGGCCTCGGCAAGCACCTGCTTCTCGACGTCCCCCACCGCCATCACCTCACACACCACTTTGGTGGCGTCATCGTCAGCCAGCACCAGACCCAAATCGGTGCCGCTGAACCCGGCGGTGACCGCCACGTTCGCACCGTTCAGTTCAGCGGTGGCGGCGGCGCGGGCGTCGATAAGCGAAAGCTGCATCCCCGGAAACACCGAGGCCAGCCAGGCGGCGAGGTCGTCACCCGTCATGCGCTGAGCTTCTCCACCGCCGCGAGCAGCACGCACGTGGCCACCCCGTCCATCGCCCGCGTGACATCCTCCAGTGGCGGCATCGACGGCGCTAGGCGAATATTGCGGTCGTTCGGGTCCTCCCCCTTCGGGAACGCCGACCCCGCCTTCGTCAGGCTGATGCCGGCCTGCTTCGCCAACTCCCACACGCGAGTCGCGGTCCCGTCCATCACGTCCAGGGAGATGAAGTAGCCGCCCCTCGGCTCCGACCAGGTCGCCACGCCCGTGCCCCCGAGCCGGTTCTCCAGCACCTCAAGCACAGCCTCAAACTTCGGCGCCAGCGACTCAGCATGCTTCCGCATCACCTCACGCACACCATTCGCGTCCTTGAAGTACATCGCGTGCGCCAACTGGTTCACCTTGTTCGGACCGATGCCTCGCACATTCGCGATCGACTCATACCACTCCAAGTTCTCCTGCGAGGAGGCAAAGAACGCCACGCCCGAGCCCGCGTGCGTAATTTTCGACGTCGACGACATGTACCAGAACCGGTTCGGGTTACCCGCCTTCGCCGACAGCGCAAGCACGTCCGCGTTCACCGGGAAGGTATCCGTCAGCGTGTGTACCGCGTACGCGTTGTCCCACACAATGCGGAAGTCCGGCGCGGCCGTCTCCATCGCCGCCAGGCGCTCGATAGTCGCCTGCGAGTACACCGCGCCCGTCGGGTTAGAAAACACCGGCACGCACCACATGCCCTTCACGGCAGGGTCCTTCACCAGTTCCTCCACGACGTCCATGTCGGGGCCGTCCTCCAGCAGCGGGACAGTGATCATTTCGAAGCCGAAGCGCTCCGTAATCGTGAAGTGGCGGTCATAGCCGGGCACTGGGCACAGCCACTTAATCGCGTGCTCGCGCTGCTCATCCGCCCACGGCCGCGGCGAATCATTCGTCCCAAACGTGTACGCCCAGGACACCAGGTCAAACATAATATTTAGCGACGACGAGTCTCCCGCCACCAACAGCTTCGGGTCAATGCCGAGCGCCTCGGCCCACAACTCACGCAACTGCAAAATGCCCGTCAGGCCGCCGTAATTACGCACGTCCACACCCGAGGCGTCACGGTGATTCCCCACACCCGGCAGGGCCAACAGGTCGTCCGCCAAGTCCAACTGGCGCGCCGAGGGCTTCCCCCTCGTGAGATCCAACGCCATGTTGGTCTCCTCCAGCTGCTTGTACTGCTCACGCAACTCAGCAGCCAGGCTTGCAAGCTGCTCAGCATCTAGTTCTTTCAACGGGGTGTTCAATGTCTTGGTGTCCTATTCGAGTACGTCGGCGTATCTACTAACGACCCATCATCGTACTAGCGACACCCCACCCCGCGCGACGGTTTTTCCCCAGTTTTACCCCATAAAAAAGGGGACCTCACGCACCTGCCAGCGCCCGCTTACCCTTGCTGCGTTCCCGCCCTGGGGGAGTTCACGAGATGAGCACCGCGTGAGATCCTGCAGAACACTCTAGCCTGAAGCTTTAGGCGTTGCAAAACATTGACTGCGCAGGCGTTTTGTCGGAACCTGGGGGGATGGGTTAAAGTAGTCCCTCGACGCATGATGTGTCGCAACTAGGAGGATTCGACTAGCGGCCTATGTCACACGCCTGGAACGCGTGCGGGTTTCACGACCCTCGTGGGTTCAAATCCCACATCCTCCGCGCTATTCAGACAGCGCACCCGGTTGAAGTTTTTCGCCGGGTGCGCTGTTTTTGCATTCGCGTTTGGATTGCGCACCACATTCCCTGTTTCCAGAGTGACGCCCGAACGTTTCCCCAGGTCGCGCCCGCTGCGTGAGGGAATTTGGTGCACTACCCATCACCCGAGTGCCAAAGGACGCAACCCACTTTTCGCAACCTGGGCTTTTACCTCCTCCCCCAACAAGAACTGCGTCCTTTGGCACTCACACCACGCGCGGAGACACCAAATTCCCTCACCGGCTGCCAGTGACCTTGACTTTTCCAATTCGTCCCGCGAAAACCCAGGAATGTGGTGCGCGAGGAGGGTAGTTGCGCACCAAAATCCGGCATTTGAAAAGTCGCCAAAGCATTTCCCCAGGTCGCGCCGACCGTATGAGGGAATTTGGTGCGCGGGTCCAGCATGCACAAAACCCCGCGACCCAACTCGCAGGTCGCGGGGTTTTATACAGAGGAGCTACTTCTCCTTAGGGGTGGTCGGCTCAGCCGAGGTCGTGGGAGCTGCCGTCGAGGTCGTGGCTGGTGCCGTGGTCGATGGCTTCCGGCCGAGGAAGTCGCCGAGCGAGGAGCCCTCGTTGGAGCTCTGCTGGATCTTGTTGGCTGCGCCGTTCTCGCCTGGGGCACACAGGGAGAGCAGGCCGGCCAGGGCACCAATGCCGAGCGTGACCGCCGCGATGGCGCCGAGGGCTTCGGTGGCCTGCGGGCCGAACTTGGCGTTCAGGCGGGCGGCTTCAACGTCGAGCTGCTTCAGGAAGTCAGGTCGGTTGTCGCCGAAGTTGCCGAACGGGTTCGGGATGTTCATCTGCTCGGAGACACGGCGTGCGGAGGCGCTGATCTCTGGGCCCATTGCGGCGATGAGTGGCGCGCCGACGGCGACTGCCAACCCGAGCGGGATGAGCCACAGGAGTGGCCCGCCGTGGGAGGACATGTCGGCGAAGCAGCGCTGCAGGTCATCGGTCGAGCTCTTGCCTGGGGTCTTCGGCTGGTCTTCACCCTGGACAACGACGTGGACGGTGACGTCGCCTTCGCGGCCTGGGATCGTGATGTCGAAGCCCTTGGGGTCCGGGGTTCGCTCAGCTGGCGGGACGATGATGACCTTGTCGCCCTCGCGCTGAGCGGTCCAGCCGTCGGGGAGTTTGAGGTCGCCGATGTTGGCACCTGGCACGTGGACCTCAACGTGCGATGTGCCCGGTTTGACCTCAATGGTCGGAGGGGTGTTACCTGCGGAGGTTGACGGGGTATCACCAGTGACGGTAACAACGGCCGGGCGGGTGACGGTCTTGCCGTCAGGGTAGGTGATTTCTACCGGGACGACGACCTGCTCGCCTGGCTTGGCGTCGGCAGGTGGCGTGACGGAGACGGAGCCGCCGTCGTTGATGGTGACGGTCCAGCCTTCCGGTGCCTTCCAGCCGTCGACGATCTTGAAGGTCGCGCCGTCAGGCTGCGTGCTTGGCGGCACGACAACGGTGACGCCGCCCTTGGTACGGCCAGGGTTGTAGTCAACTGGTGGCTGGCCTTCGGGGGTGTCGGCGTCGTCAACAACCAGGATGGTTGCTGGGCGCGTGACCTTCTGGCCGCCTGGGTAGGTGATGTCGACTGGGACGACGGTGTAGTCGCCGGACTTGGCGTCGGCAGGCGGGGTGGCGGTGACGCCGCCGTCCTCGCCGACGGTGACCTTCCAGCCCTTCGGCGCCTTGTACTCAGGCGAGATGACGAAGGTGGTGCCGCCCGGCGCGCGTGGCGTCGGGTTGACGGTCACGGTCTGGTTCGGCTTGGTCTGCTTCGGGGCGTAGTTCTGGTCGGGGGCGGACGGGGTGGCCGGGTTCGGGTCGACGGGTGCGGCCGGGTCGTCGATGACGGTCACGACGATTGGGCGCGTGATGGTGTTGCCGTTCGGGTCGGTGACCTGTACGTTAATCACGCCGAAGTCGCCTGGCTTGGCGTCGGCAGGCGGGGTGACGTGCGCGACACCGGTGTTTTCGTCGATGTTGATGGTCCAGCCTTCAGGGATGTCCTTCTGCTCGACAACGTAGGTGGAGCCCTCGGTGCCACCCTTCGGGGTGACAACTACGACGGTGCCCGGCTTGGTCGGCTTCGGTGGGAACTGGACGTCGTTGGTGCCCTTGGGGGCGTCGTCAACAACTACGACGACTGCTGGGCGGGTGATCGAGGAACCATCCGGGTAGGTGATCTGGACAGGCACGACAATGCGGTCGCCTGGCTTGGCATCGGCCGGCGGGGTGGCGGTGACGGAGCCGTCCTCGCCGACGGTGACCTTCCAGCCCTTCGGTGCCTCGTAGGCGTCGTGGATGGTGAACGTGGTGCCCTTCGGCGCATCAGCGCTGAACTCTGGGGCGTCCACGGTGACCTCGACGCCTGGGCGGGTGGTTTCCGCCAGGTAGTACGCGTCCGGGTTCTGTGCCTGCGGTGGCGCACTGACGATGACGGTGCCCGGTACGACCTTGGTGGAGCCGTCTGGGAATGTCACCTCGACGTTGACGGTCTTGGTTTCGCCGTCGCGGGCGTTCGCCGGCGGCGTTGCGGTGATCTCGCCGGTGCGCTTATCGACGCCCACCTTCCAATCACCGAGCTGCTGGTCAGGGGCGATCTTGAAGGTCGTGCCGGCTGGCAGCTCCTGGTCACGGACCTGCGGCAGCGTCACGGTGACGGATGGGCGGGTGATCACGACGTCGTAGCCAGGGGTGTGCTCCTGGGCCAGGGTCGTGTCAACGCCGACCACGGACTCCAGCACGTCGTGGGATCCGTCTGGGTAGGTGGCCTTGACCTGCACGGTCACGGTATCTTCCAGGCGCGCGCTCATCGGCGCGGTGACCTTGAGCGCGTTGCTGCCCTCTTCCAGGGTGACGTCCCATGGGCGGGCCTCGCTGCTTGGGGTAGCGCCGATGACCTCGAAGGTGGTGCCGTCAGGGTACTTCGGGCTACCCGGCTTCAGCGCGACGGTTGCCGTCTTGCCCGGGGAGGTCTTCTCGTTGCCGTAGCTTGGGGCCCACTGCTGGGTCTTCAGCCGGAACGTTTCGCCGATCTTGGCGTTGTCCTTGTACTTCTGCAGGTTGAGCTGGTCGGAGCCGTCGCGCGGGGTGGCGTACACCTCAACCTGGAGCGCTTCAGGCTTGTCATTGTCGATTTCGCCGGTCCCGCCGACAGGCAGGGTGACATGCACGCGGCCATCCTTATCGACGCGCGCATTCGCGCCCTCGACAGCCTTACCGTTTCGCGTCACGACAGCAATCACACGAGCGTAATCTTCTCCAGCACCGTTGGTGACCTGGATGTTCGTCGCAAACTCCTTGCCGTTCGCGGTGACAACCGGCACCTCGTCCTGAGCCGCCTGCAGCGGGAAGCACTGCGCGTTCTCTGCCGGGACCGGCAGCAGGTCAACCTCGGCGATGTTGCAGGCTTCGAAGCCCAGGCGGTTCGGGAAGTTCTCGTAGCCGTTGCCTACGCTTCGGGCGACCCACGCGAACGTGCGTGTCTCGCCTTCCTTGATGTCCTTCACGTCCTCGAGGGTGACCTTCGCGGACACCACCGGGGAGCCTTCCGAAAGGTGCAGCTCGACCGGCTCAACGTGCGCGGTGCCGGTGACCTTCAGGTCCATATTGGTGGTGCTATCCTCGCCGGAACGCACCGCTCCTGGGATAGTCTCCCCTACAGACACCGCCGAAAGGGTGAAGGTCTCCTCGAAATCAGAGATGCCGGTCTGGTTCATGCGCAGCTCGGAAACCATCGAGTCCACAGCGTGCTCACCGTCGCCGTGGAGGCTGACCCAGTAGTACACCTCAACCTGGCCCTGCTCGTTGACAACGCGGGTGCCCGTCTCAAACGAGCCCTCGTTCGGCGTAGTCACGGCACCAACGTGCTGGTGCGGGAACAAGGTGTTCGCGCTCAGCACGTCGTGGCATCGGTTCTCCTCGGCGCTCTGCGCGTCCACCTGTGGCACCACGAGCGCGGACGCCCCCAGCGCCAGCGCCACCACAGTGGCTGACATTCTACGATTTCGCATTCTGAAACTCCCCTCAAAGGCAACTGTGTGTTATTTGTGCTATCCATTCATCATGAACGGTTTTTAAGAAGTTTCAAGTACTTTTGACAGTTTATTTTCAGCGAATGCCCGGACCTGCACAGTTGTCGTCAAAATATTTGCATCACATGAATGTTATTCAACCAGCGGTTACCCCCGCTCGGGTGTATTTGTCCAGACGAAAGGATCCGCTGAGAGCCTCTCAGGGTCAAAGCGCTCAAGGATCTCCTGCGCCGTCACAGCGCCTGCGCACCCAATCGATTCTGCAAGCGCCCGCACCACGCCATCCACCCCAATGCGCTGCGACATCTCCGCAAACGTCACCGCCCCATCACGCTTCGCCAACCGCTTGCCCTCCGCGTTGAGCACCAGCGGCACGTGCACATACTCGGGTTCCTGCCCGCCCAACAAGTGCGTCATGTACGCCTGCGCGGGCGCCGACATCAACAAATCATCCCCACGAACCACCTGGTCAACCCCCTGGTCCACGTCGTCGACGACCACCGCCAAGTTATACGCCCAGTCCCCCGCCTGCGCCTGCGCAAGGTTACCGCCGCGACGCACCACCACGTCATCGACAGGCCCAGTCACCTCCCCGGCAAAGAAGTCCCGGACCGTCCACTCCCGCACATCGGCACGCAGGCGAAGGGCAGGCATGCGGCCCTCTTGCGAAAGCTGGTGACGTCGAAAAGCTCGCTGCTCCTCATCCAAGTCCCTGCACGTGCCCGGGTACATCCCAGGCTGCGCATGCGGCGCACTCGCCGCCTCCCGAATCTCGCGGCGCGTGCAGTAGCACTCATACACCGGGAGCTGCGACAACGCCGCCTCATACAACGCCGAACGCTGCGACTGCCACACCACCGGCGGATCAAAATCAAGGCCCAGCGCCAACAAGTCCTCTATTTGACGACGCCCCGCCGCCTCCGACGAACGCTCCGAATCAACATCCTCCACCCGCAGCCAAAAACGCCGCCCACTCTGCCGCGCGAACAACCACGCCAACAGCGCCGTCCGCAGATTGCCAAAATGGAGATCCCCACTCGGAGAAGGTGCATACCGTCCAGCATTCATGTGTATAGGATATGTAGCCGTGACAAACCAAGAAACTTTTGCGCGATCGCTTTACCCTGTACTGGTATCTGTGTTCTGCGCCGTCTTCCTCATTTCCAACATCACAGCACAGAAGGGAGTCGCCCTCGGACCATTCATCACCGACGGCGCCTTTTTCCTCTTCCCACTTGCATACGTCCTCGGCGACGTGCTCGCCGAAGTCTACGGATTCAAAGCCGCCCGCCGGGCAATCTTCACCGGGTTCGGCATCGCCATCCTGGCCGTCGTGTCCTTCTACATCGCCATCTGGCTCCCCGGCGCCGACTTCTACGACATGCAAGAACCCTTCTCGACGATCCTCGGCCTCATGCCACGCATCGTCATGGCTTCCCTGGCAGGCTATATCGCAGGCCAGCTGCTCAACGCGTGGGTGTTGCAGAAAATGAAGGACCGGTTCGGGCACGACCGCCTGTGGGCACGCCTCATCGGCTCCACCATCGTCGGCGAGTTCGCCGACACCCTCCTGTTCTGCGCCATCGCAGCGGCAGTCATCGGCATCGAAACGCCAGGTCAGTTCATCAACTACGTGGTCGTCGGCTTCCTGTGGAAGACCCTGCTCGAAGTCGTCCTCCTCCCAATCACCTACCCGACCATCGCGTGGGTGCGCCGCCGCGAGCAAGAACTACACGCAGAGCTGCGAAGCTAACGCCCAGAGCCAGCGCTAGGAGCTGGCTCGAACACCAATCTGAGATCAAGGGCAGCAAGCACTTTGAGCAAAGTATCAACAGTCGGGTTACCAAGCCCGTTTTCAATGCGGCTCAACTCGGCTTGCTGGATCCCCGCGGAGTCTGCAACCTCTTGCTGCGTTGCGCCGCATTCTTTCCTCGCCGTCATCAGGGCGGCACCCACTGCCCTTCGGTCTGCAATCTCGGAAGCAAACGCACGAGCAGCAGCATCTCGCACGATCTCAGCAGCTGGTGAAGCTGCTTCCCGATACGGTTTTACGAATTCTTCAAATGCTGTAGTCCCCATTCCCACACCTTTCATCCGCTGATTCAATACCCCTGATCTTATGTGTTACAGCACATAAGATCAAGAGGGTTGGTCACGCTTCCACTGCTCCAACGCAGCCCTTGCAGCTCGAATCTCCTTCTGTTCTTGCTTGCTACTTGGCGCACGCAGTTTGTTGTACCCACCCAGCAACAGAACGATCTTATCGCCGTGAAAAGTGCAGTAGACACGGATCAATACGCGTTTCTTCCACCAACGTTTTGGCACCCGATCAGCCGCTCCCGAGGGCCCATGCTCGCGAAGAATTGTGTCGATGCTTCTTCTTATTCGAAGTTCAAACAGCCCCCTACCAAGGCTTTTGCCCCATTCGCTTTCACAAATGCGAATCCCCAGCGGCGCTAGAACATACTGGACTGCTGCGTCCGTGACTGCTCGTTCCACTTCATCCAGGCGTTTGTAAAAACGATGAAAGTTTCCACCATCGAAGACCTCGACGCGCCAAAGCTGATCAGACACTGTACCCCCTTTGTCCCCCGAAATACGCTCTAACTTAGCGCCTATAAGAGCCTCTAGCCACCCTCGCCTACTTCCCTGCGTAATACCGGCCCATGAACTCGTCGCGGAAGGCCTCGTACTCCCCGGCGTCGATGGCGTGGCGGATGTTGTCCACTAGGCGGATCATGAACTCCAGGTTATGCATGGTGCACAGCGTGCCCGCCAGGAACTCCTTGGCCTTGAGCAGGTGGTGGATGTAGGCGCGCGAGTAGTTCTCGGAGACGTAGCCGCCGAACTCCTCGTCGACGCCGGAAAAGTCCCGCTTGAACCGGGCGTTCGTCAGGTTCATGCGCCCGTCCAGCGTATAGACGCCCCCACGGCGACCAAGCCGCGTCGGCGCGACGCAGTCGAACGTATCGGCGCCGGCTTCGACGGCGGTGAAAATGTCGTCCGGCTCGGAGATGCCCAGCAGGTGGCGCGGCTTGTCCACGGGCAGCTCATCGGTGACCCAGCCGACGATGGTGCCCAGGTTTTCCTTCTCCAGGGCGCCGCCGATGCCGAAGCCGCCGAAGCCGCGTCGGCCGGCCTCGCGCGCCTCCCTGTCGAGGTCGAGCAGTCCGCGGGTGGCGTGGCGTCGTAAATCTTCGTACTGGGCGCCCTGCACCACGCCCCACAGTGACTGCTTCGGGCGGTGCGTGCGCGCCTCGGTCAGGCGGTGGTGCTCGTCGAGGCAGCGCTTCGCCCAGCGGTGGGTGCGCTCCACGGAACGCTCCTGGTAGTCGCGGGTATCCACGAGGGTGGTGAGCTCGTCGAAGGCGAACATGATGTCGGCGCCGAGCTGGTGTTGGATCTGCATGCTCACCTCGGGGGTGAAGCGGTGCTTGGAACCGTCGATGACAGACTTGAAGTCGACGCCGTCTTCGTCGACCATCGCCATGCGCTTACGCTTCTCGGCCCGGATGTCTTTGTCGGTGAGCCCGGCGGTGTCCATGGCCAGGACCTTCTTGAAGCCGACGCCCAGGCTCATCACCTGGAAGCCACCCGAGTCCGTGTAGGTCGGGCCGTCCCAGTTTTCGAAGGCGGCGACGCCCCCGGCCTCGTCCACGATGTCGGGACCCGGCTGAAGGTACAGGTGGTAGGCGTTGGACAGGATCGCCTGCGCACCGGTCTGGTGGATCTGCTCCGGGGTGAGCGTCTTCACCGTGGCCTTCGTGGCCACCGGGATGAACGCGGGGGTCTGGATCGGGCCGTGCGGCGTATGGATCACACCCGTGCGCCCATGCTTGCCCGGCGCGTCATACAGGGTGGTGTTCAGGTCGAAGGAAAGGTCGTCGGTCATGCGTGCTCCAGTGATTCGGGGTGGAATTCGGCTTCGAGTTCGGTGCCCTCCACGTCAACTTCCGGCAGCACCTTGTCCAGCCACTTCGGCATCCACCAGGTGGAACGGCCCAGGATGAACATCGTAGCGGGGACGAGCGCCATGCGGACGAAGAAGGCGTCGAAAAATACGGCGGCGCCGAGCGTAAAGCCAAAGATTTGTATGAATGGCAACGGCTGGTCGATGAACGCCACGAACACCGCAATCATGATGACTGCTGCGGCCGTGACCACGCGCGCGCCCTGCACGAAGCCCTCGACGGTGGACTCGCGCACCGCCTTGATTTCCGCCTCCGGGTCGCCGGCGCGGCGCAACTTCAGGTAGCGCTCGCGGATACGGGTGACAAGGAAGACCTGGTAGTCCATGGCCAGGCCGAACGTGACGCCGATCAGGAAGATCGGCATAAATGACAGGATCGGGCCGGGAGTGTTCACAAGTCCGCCCCAGCCGAGCTGGAACAGGCCCACCGTCATACCGAACGCCGCACCGACCGACAGCAGGAAGCCCAGGCCCGCCACCACCGGCACCAGGATGGAGCGGAACACCAGGATCAGCAGGATGATCGCCAGCCCAACCACAATCGCCAGGTAGAGCGGCATCGCGTCGCCCAGCTCCTCAGTAATGTCCATCTGCACCGCAGTGAGACCCGTCAGGCCTATCGACGTCCCCGTCGCATCCTCCACCTGGACATTGTTCGCACGCAGCGCATGCGCCACCTCCAGCGTGTACTCCTCTTCCGGACCGCCCTTCGGGGTGGCCAGGATCCGGGCCGCCGTCAGGTCCTCATTCGCGCCGACGAGCTGCGCGTGCTCGATCCCGTTGACGCTGTTGGCCTCCTGCACCGCGTACATAAACGACGCCAGCGCCGCCTTCTGCGCGCGCCCGCCGGCTTCGTCCGGCATCATCGCCATGTACGGCTGCAGCATCTCCGCGTCCGGGTTGACGGAGGTGGCGTCGACAACCAGGAGGAACGGCGCGTTGACCCCCGGGCCGAAGCCCTCCGCCATCAGGTCCGCCGACTTACGCTGCGTGGTGTCCAGGTTCGACGTCGTATCCGACGGCAGCGCCATCTCCAGCTGCAGCAACGGCGACGCCAGCGCACCCAGCCCCAGCACGACGACCGTCATCACCAGCACCGGGAACCTGCGCACCACGTTCACCCAGGACCGGCCCACCGACTTCGCCGACAAGTCGCGGCCAGGCCGCTTACCCGGGCCAGGGTTGCCCGCGAACCACGGCAGCTTCCCACCAAACGAGCGATCACCCCACACCCCCAGCAACGCCGGGAGCAGCGTTAACGCCACAAGCACCGCGATGAGCACCGTCAGCGCCGCCGCCAGGCCCATCCACGTCAAAAACTCAATACCTGCCAAGGAGAGCGCCACCAGCGCTGTGAACACCGTCGCCCCCGCGAACACCACCGAGGACCCGGCCGTTCCCACCGCCAGGCCCGCCGCCTCCGGCGCGTCCAGCGTCTGCCGCTCCTGCCTGTACCGCGACAGGATGAACAGCGCGTAGTCAATACCGACAGCCAGGCCGATCATCACCGCCAGCACCGGCGTGACCTCGTTGAGCTCCACCCAATGCGTCGTGATCAGCACCGCCAGCACACCAATACCCACCCCCACAACAGCACTCACAATCGGCATTGTCGACGCCACCAAGGACCCAAACGTCACAATCAGCACCACAAACGCCACCGCGAGCCCCACCATCTCCGACGTCGTCTTAATCTGGATCGGATCCCCGAACCCGGCGCCACCGGCCTCAACCTGCAGGCCAGCCTCCCGGCCGATCTCCAGCGCCTCATTGACCACGGCGCGCTCTTCCTCCGACACCGACATCGAAGACTCCGCGCCAAACTCGAACGTGGTGTACCCAATCCGGCCATCGTCCGACACCATCCGCAGGTAGTACGCGTCCTGCTTCGCCTGCTCCTCAGGCAGGCCCATCTGCGTCATCTGCCCGACGATCATCTCCCCCAGCTCCCGGTTCACATTCACCGGATTCCCGAAGCGGTCCGTCCCCGTCAGGCCCTCCAGGTGCTCCTCGATGTAGCCGACCGTCGCGTCCATCCCCGCCATAAACTCGGGCTCTTCTAATCGACGCCCCTCCGGCGCCGCAAACACCAAATTCACCCCAGGCGCCGTCGCCACGTTCCCTTCACCCGGGAAGTGCCGCTCCATGTCCTCGAGTGCTTCGATGCCAGGCGTACCCGAAATCGGAAACTCCGACGTAAACGGCTTCATCAGCGAAAACGCCCCCGCCGCCGTGGCGCCGAGCAGCAACAGCCACGCCACGATCACCTTCCACTTATGCAGAAATGACCAGCGCCCAAGCCGAAACAGCATCTTCGCCACGGTGTTTACGTCCTCACTGTCGCTTCTCGATTCTGACTGCCACCAAACCGTGGCACACTACCAGGCCATCTTATAGGCGAAACCTTGCTGGACTCGATTTCCCTTCATCCCCAGGTCACCCGTCTGGCCAAGCGAAATTGTTCCCCGCTGCACCAAATTCCATCGCCAGACTTAGACGACCTGGCGAAACGCACCGACCCCACCCCAAATCCGGGAATGTGGTGCACATACAAAGGAGCGAGTGCCAAAAGACGCAACGCAATAATTCTAGCCCTTTTCTGGCCTGCGGGAATACAAATGCTCGTTTTGCGAATTGCGTCCTTTGGCACTCGCGCACTCGGCCCCCCAAAACCAAAACAACGCACCCCAGGCGAACCCAGAGTGCGTTGTTTTTAATTGGCGGTAGCGGCGGGATTTGAACCCGCGGAGGTTTTACCCTCACTCGCTTTCGAGGCGAGTACCTTCGGCCGCTCGGACACGCTACCGCAAACCAGAGTAACGGTTAATGCCCGAGCAACCAAATCAAGGCGGGGACTAGTCGTTCAGCTTGTCCTCGACCTTGGCGGCTACCTCGTTTGCCTTGTCCTTGACGGAGTCGGCAGCCTCGTTGACCTTATCCTTAGCATCGCCGATGAGCTGGTTGGCCTTGCCTTCGTTCTCGAGGGACTTGTCGTCGGAAAGCTTGCCAGCTGCTTCCTTAGCGGTGCCCTTCAGCTTGTCTGCTGCTCCTTCAAAAGCCATGTGGTTGCTCCTTTTCGTTTCGTTCTTAAGCTAACGGTTCCCCATGGTAGTCACTTTGGCAGGGCGGCACTGTAACGATTCGGTTAAGTATTAGCGCAGGTCCCGGAAAAATTCGGCGAGCAGTTCCGCGTTTTCGGGTTCCATGATCCCGCCGCGGACTTGGATTTGGTGGAGGTGGTGAGGGTCGCGGAGGGCGTCAAGCAGGGAGCCGACGGCGCCAGTTTTGGGTTCGAAGGCGCCGAAGATGAGGGACTCGATGCGAGCGCCGAGCAGGGCCCCGGCACACATGGTGCAGGGTTCCAAGGTGACGACGAGCTCGCAACCGTCAAGGCGCCAGGTCCCGAGGGTGCGCGCGGCGTCCCGGATCGCTTCAACCTCGGCGTGGGCGGTGGGGTCTTGGCGTTGTTCGCGCCGGTTGACGCCGCGGCCAATCACCTCGCCGTCAGCGTCGAAGACGAGGGCGCCGACGGGCACGTCGCCGGGCGGGGTTGTTGCCGCGAGGTCGAGCGCTTGTTGCATGCGGGCGGTGGCGCGCCGCTGCCAGCTTGAGCAGGCCAACGTTACCGCAGTGCTTCGTGAAGTTCGTCGGCGAAGCCGAGGGCGTCGGCGATGTCGTCGATGAGGTCGGCGGGTTCTTCGTCGGCGTCGAGGAGCAGGCTGAGGCGTTCTTCGGTGAGGCCGAGGTCGGCGAGGATGTCGAAGTCGCCGTCGGCCCAGCTGTCGGTGTCGTCGAGGTCATCGGGGTCGATGTCGGGGATGTCGCAGCCGGCTTCTTCGAGGGCGTCGGCGGCGTAGTCGTCGTCGACGGCGATGGGGGCGTCGCTAAGCAAAATGCGTGCCCGGTTCGGGCCTGGGCGCAGCACCACAACGTACTCATTTTCGACGTTGAGCAGCGCAAACGCCGGACCTTCGCTGCGGAGGCGGCGTACTGCGGCGATGGTGTCTTCCAGCGAGTCGAAGCTGTCGTTGTAGCGGTGCACGGACCATGCGCCGTCGTGCTGGGCGACTGTCACTGCGTACCCGTCTGGAAATTCCTGTGCCATGCCTCACGACATTAGCCTGCACGCAGTGAATTTGTCACTAGAATGTGAAACCGTGACTGCCTCATTCCTACATTCTTCGCGCCACCTGCCTCCCGTCTGCATTGTTGGGCTGGGGTTGATCGGTGGCTCCATCATTCGCGACCTCACCGCGGCCGGCCACGATGCGTTCGGCTACACGCACTCGAATGCGGGCACGAGGGCTGCGCAAAAAGCTGGTTTCGACGTCACCAATGATCTCGAAGCCGCACTGCAGAAGGCAGAGGCGCAGCAGGCCCTGATCGTGATCGCGGTACCGATGGATGCCGTGGCGACCGTCCTGGACGCCATCGCGGAGCACGCCCCGAGCTGCGGCATTACAGACGTGGTCAGCGTGAAGCAGCCGGTGTACGACCTCGTGCTGGAGCGCGGACTTGAGGAACGCTACGTTGGCGGGCACCCGATGGCCGGCACCGAGTTTTCCGGCTGGTCGGCGTCCCAAGAGGGGCTGTTCCAGCGCGCGGCGTGGGTGGTGACGTATGACTACGCGGAGAGCGTCGACAAGGTGCCGCAGACGTGGGCGAGTCTGTTCGCGGATGTGTGCAACCTGGTCGCTGTGACGGGCGCAGAGGCCGTACCGGTGTCGGTGAAGCGCCACGACGAGGCGGTGGCCCGCGTGTCCCATCTCCCGCATGTGATTGCGGAGGCCCTGTCGGTGGTCGGCGATCGCGGCGGCACGCTGGCGCAGTCGCTGGCGGCTGGCTCATTCAAGGGCGCCACGCGCGTCGCGGGCACGGACCCTTCGCTGGTACGCAACATGTGCGAAACCAACGCCGAGAGCCTGGTGAGCATCATTGACGAGTTCACCGAACTGCTTGCCGACGCCCGCTCCGCCCTCTCCGCCGACGCTCCTTCCATGAAGCGCCTCGCCGAGAACGGCCACCGGGCGCACACCCGTATGCTGGCACGTTCGGGCGCGCGACGTGAGTCGGTGTCACCGGTGAAGATTTCTTCGCGCCCTGTGATGCGCCTGCACCCGGGCGCGCCAGGCTGGGTGAAGCAGCTGCGCCAGATCGAGTCATTGGGCGGGCGCGTCGAGGTGTTCTAACTCGCGTTTGCTAGGTACGGCAAAGGCCCGAGGGGATCACTCCCTTCGGGCCTTTACTCTGTACTGCTAATGCGCTTTATGCGTCGCGGCGACGTCCCATGAAGACGTACGCGCCACCGATCAGGAACAGCACAATGCCGAGCGTGATCACGCCGGACATCGGGGTACCGGTATCGGCGAGGTCCCCGCTGCGGGTCGACGTGGTCGTCGAGGAGGACTTGCTGGAGCTGCGCTTGCTGGTGCTCTTCGCCGTGGAACGGGACGCTGCCGTGCTGCGGGACGTTGCGCTGGTCGTGCGTCCGGTGGACACGGTGCCGGAGCTCTTCGAGTTAGAGAACGTCGAGGTCGTCGAAGTCTTCGAGCTTGTCGACTTCGAACCTGCAGCTCCCGCGCCTGCACCCGCAAGGGCACCGAACGCGCCGAGCAGTGGCTTGACTTCCTTGAATACCTCAAGGATCTCCTGCGGCTTGGACATCGTGCTCGTTGCGCGGGTGTCCTTGTTCAGGGTGATTTCCTTGACCAGGTCGTCCTTCTTGATCTGGATGGATTTGTTCTTGTAGCCTTCCGGTGCCTCTACGAGGCGGACAGTGAAGCTCTTGTCGTTGAGCTCTGCTGGCAGGGTGGTAGACAGGTAGCCGTCGGCGTCGGTTGCGCCTTCGAGTTCGAGGTTGTCCAGGCTCGGGACGACCAGGCGTGCGCCCTCGACCGGCTTCTTCTTTTCACCAGTGCCGGCGTAGATCTCGACCTCGAGCGTGCGCTGCTCGGTGACCTCTTCCTTCTTAGTGGTCGTGGTCTGAGTCGTTGTCGTTGCAGGCGTCGACGTCTCCTGCGTCGTTGGCTCGGTAGGCTTCTGCTTCTCCGCATCCTGTGAGGACGGTTCAGCGGGTTTCGAGGCGTCGGAGCTCGGCTTCTCAGCAGACTCGGCCGCTGGCGACTCAGACTTCTCGGCAGCCGCAGACTTCTCGGACGGCGTCTCCTTCTCCGTGTCAGCGTGCTTGATGGCAGTGAATCCGAACTTCTTATCGGCGCCGAGCACCTCACTGAGCGTGTCGTCGCCGTCCTGGGAGAACGTGGCCACGAGCTCGTCGCCAGGGCCGATCTTCAGCTGCGTCGGCTTGAACTCGACGGTGTTGCCGTCCTTGTCGCCAGCAACGAAGACGTCGGTGTCCTTGGTCACTGCGTAGGCAACCTCACCCAGACGGTCGATGCCCTCGGTCTTCACGCCACGCGCCACCTTCAACGTGGTCACGCTGAGCTTGTCGGTGTCGGTGTTCAGGGTCCACAGCGCTGGCTTGCCGTCGAGGGTTTCAGCGTATGCGTGCAGGTACTCCCCCTTCGGGTCGACCTTCTTGGAAGCCGTGCCCCACGCACCGGGTGCCTTGAAGTCCTTCGGCTTGCTGAAGGTATCCACCGACACCTTGTGCTCGGTGAACACCGGGGTGGTGGTCGCGCTCAGCTTGTCCAGGTCGATGGCGTAGTAGCTGTCGCCGTCCTTGGCCAGCTCCTCCGACACAATCAGGCGACCATGAGAGGTAATGGTTGCCGTGGTGATGTCGGTAGGAAGTGCGCCGTGCTCGACGCGTGCAGCCCCAAGATCCTCGACGTTGCCCGTCGCCGGATCGATCTTCAGCAGGTGGTTCTCCTGTGGCGCGGTGGACAGCGCGTAGACGCTGCCGTCGGTTGGGTGCCCCGCCACCGCCGTGTACGTCCACGCACCGGACTCGAGCTCTACACCGCTCGTGCCGGTTCCCGGCTTATCGCTTGTCGACGCCTTCTTCGCCTTCGCTGGCGTCGTCGCCACTGCTGGCGCACCCGCGACGGACGGAGCAACGCTCACGGTTGGGGTGGCGCTGGCGCTCGGCGTCACGCTGGAGGAAGCAATGCTCGAAGGAGCGGTTGCTGTCGTGGTGACGGGCGCCTGGGTGGGCGTCTCGGTCGTGGTGTCAGCGTTCGCTGCCACTGGGACGAGTGTGAATGTCCCGGCGAGTGCGGACGCCATCGCCAAGCGGCCGTAGTAACCGGCGGTCTTCGAAATTTTCATTGTTCCCTCTCGTATAGGTTGCGGGGCTGCAAACCCAGTAATCCACCATTCAATGTACAAAACGATGTGGTACTTCTCAAGCAGCAACCCGCCACCATTTTCGTGGTGGCGGGTTGCTTTTCGCTCGTCCTTAGCGCTTTGGGCTAGGAGACCTTTTCCTTGCTAGGGGTCTGCTCTTTCTTGCTGGAGCTTTCTCCCTTGCTGGAGCCGTCAGCACCAGCTTCGCAGGCTGCGTAAGCAAGGCCCACCGCGATGGCACCGACCGCGACCAGGATGATGGCCAGCACTGCCGGACCCGCTGCTGGGTGCAGCTGCTCTAGCTGTCGGCTGATCTGGTTCATCCACGCCGGACGCTCGATTGCGAGCTGCGGCATCGCCTGGTTGAACTGCTTGACCACGGCGTTGAACTGGTCCTCGTAGATGACCAGGCTGCCCGCCATCGCGCCGACCAGCAGGCCGAGCGGGATGAGGTACATCGCCGGGTTCGAGGCAGACGAGGTCTCCGTGATGCAGCGCCCAAGGGAGCTGCCTTCCTTCGGAACTTCCGCCTTCACCAGCTGGATACTGAGGTCCGTCGGCTGTTCTGCTTCGACCTCGAACAGCTTGGTGGTGATCTTCCCACCCTTTGCTGCCTTCTCGGTCGGGATGCCGTACTCGCCAGCGATCTTCATGACGTCCTCAGACGGGTTGGTCACGCGCAGCTTGTACTTGCCTGGCGTGACGTTGCCGTAGGCAAACTTTCCGTTACCGTCGACGGTTGCGCTCAGGGAGGTCTTGTTGTCCTCCGAGATGAGCTCAACCTTCGCCTCCGTGAGCAGGCCAGCCGGCAGGCCGCTGAGCACACCATCGATGTAGCCCTTCGGGGTCTTGCCCTCAGACACAATCACGTGTGCGTTACCCCACGAGTTCTTGTTCGGGGTAACCGTCAGGATTGACGGTGGGTCCTCCTCGTAGATGCCCTTCTCTTCCTCAATACCCGGGCTACGACGAGGCTGGTCAAGGTCGGCCTTCACCAGCGCCTTGTTGTGGTGACGGGTGCCTGGCTTCAGCGGCGGTAGCGCAGCGGTGAGGAAGACGCGCTCGCCTGGCAGCAGGGTGCGGTTCCAGTCGCTCGGCAGGTCGATTTCCATCGGCTTGCAGTCGTTGGAATCGTCTTCACTCGTGCCTTCATTCCACTCGCAGACCTCGTCCGTCAGGGTGACGTTGTACATCGGTGCGGCGCCGCGGTTCATGATCTCGTAGGTGAAGTACATGTCTTCATCCACATCGAGGGACACTGGCTTGTTCTTATCCACACCGAACCGTGCGTTGACCTTCTTCTCCACAGAGGCAGAACCAATTCTTGCCACTGCGTTATCAGGTGTCGACGCCACCATCTGTCCCTTGCTGCCCGTACCGCGGGCCGTCGCGATGTTGTTCACAACGGACATGTCCTTCTGCGGCGGAATCTTCGCGGAGGCAAACACGTGCTCGCCCGGCTCCAAGGTGCGATTCTCTGGCTTATCCCAGCCCTCAGGCCAGGTGATCTTGGCATCTCCCAGGAATGGGTCATCCAGGGTGATGTTCTTGATGATCTCGTCAGTCTCCTTGGTGATCACGAAGCCGTAGATCAGGTCCCAGTCCTCAGGGAGGATCGGGGCGCTGTCCATATCGTCGGCATCGTACCCGCGGACACGCTTGCTCAGCTTGAGCTGCTTCTCCGTCAGGTGGACGCCAGGGATTGCAACGTCCTGGCCAGGCTTGACCGGAACGTACATTGGGTCTACGTTCTGGATACCCTGCGGGGTGAACACCTCGATGGTGGAGGTACCCGGCAGCGCCTTATCGAAGACGAACTTACCATTCTTGTCGGTGGCGACCACGCTGGTATCACCACGCGGGTCGGTCGCGGTCACGATGACGCCTTCGACTGGGTTGCCGGAGCCGTCGTCAACAACACCTTCGACGTTGCTTCGCGGTGCCTTGATGCTGACAAGGCCAAGCTCGATCGCCTTGTCCTCAGTGACAGTGACCTTCTTCGGCCAGCCCTTCGGCTTTGGCCAGCCATCTGGGACGTCGAGCTCAATGGTGTACTCACCTGGCTCAAGGCGATCCGTGGTGAAGTAGCCGTCCTTGCCAATCTTCACCGCTGGAAGTGTCTCGATAGGCTTGCCGTCCTCGTCAAGGCGTGGGCTGCCGTCCTTATTCTTTGCGGTGCCCTTGATGCGAACCGTGCCGCCCTTGATTGGGTAGTTGCCGTCATCAAGGAGCCAGCCGCTGATCGTGCCTGGTGCTGCACCTGGCTTCGGGTTCGGCGTCGGCTTACGCTCAAGATAGACCCGCAGGTCGCCGTTCGTCTTGCCAGCCTCAACAACGACACGCTGGTAACGCGGCGTATTGAAGCCCTCCGGTGCCTCCACCTGGACGACGTACTCGCCCGGCTCGAGACCGGAAGCCGTGAAGATACCCGAATCGTTCGTGGTGACCTGCGTAGATCCGCCACCGAGGCGGAGGATGTTCACCTTCGCGCCAGCAATCTGCTCGACTGGCTTGCCCTCGCTCACGCCGAGCACGTTGCCCTGCAGGGTACCCGTGGTCGGGGTGTTCTCAACTGGGATCCTCTCCAGTTTGATGTCCTGGGCATAGTTGTCCAGGCCCGTCTCGATGACAACGGTGATGTCCGCGCGCTCGAGGTAGCCCTCCGGCTGCGCGATCTTCAACTGGTAGTTACCGGTTGGGATGCCGTTGCGGCGGAACGAACCGTCAGCGTTAATAGCCACCGGGTAGCGTCCAGCGTCGCCAACAAGAACCAGGCCGGTCTGCGGCAGCGGAGCATTCGTCGCCTTGTCGTAGACACCACCGATGAAGTTACCGGTTTCGGCCTCCACCTCGCTCTTCTTCAGCGTGATGGTCGGGACGACACGCTCCTTACCTGCGTCGATCTTGACCGGGATGTTGTCCACCGGTTCGTAGCCAACCGGCTGGGTCACCTTGAGGCTGTAGGAGCCTGCTGGGATGGTGGCGTCGTCAAATGTGCCGTCTTCGGCGACCTTGACGTCGATGGTGTTGCCCTTGCCGGAGGTCGGCTCGAGCGAGATACCAACGTTCGCAACCGGTTCACCGGCTTCGTCCTCAACGTTGCCCTTGATGGTGCCCTTCGTCGGCTTCGTCTCGAGGGTGATGTCAAGAGCCGTTTCCTCGGCAGGCTTCACCGTGGCGGTCAGACCGCGGACCGGCTTGAACTTCTCCGGCTGCACAACGTCAACCGTGTAATCGCCCACCGGGACCTTGGTGAAGGAGAACGTGCCGTCTTCGGCAGATTCAGATTCGATTGGCTGCTGGCCTGCTCGCTGCAGCTTGATCTTGACCTTGCCAACAGGCTCGCCGTTCTCGTCACGGACAGTGCCTGCAACGTCGCCGATCTCGGCGGTGAACTTAATCACGCCCAAGTCAGCTTCCTTGCCTGGGTAGACCGTCAGTGGTGGAACGCTTACGCGCTTGTAGTTGTCCGGGGACTTGACCTCAACATTGTACGTACCTGCTGGTAGCTCTGGCACGGCAATGTTGCCTTCGTTGTTGAATTCCAGATCGATTGGATCGCCGGACTCCGGTACCAGTCGGATCTCGGCGCCGTCGACAACCTTGTTGTTCGAGAATTCGACCTTACCCTTCATGCTGCCTGGCTTGCGCTGCAAGGAGACCTGGACAGGATCCGTACCCTGGCCAAGCACAACCTCGAAGCTTTCGCTCTCACCAGCGAGGTGGGTGTCAGTCTCCTCGACCTTCACCGTGTAGGTACCCGGCTCCATCTTGTCGAATGCAAAGCTACCGGACTTATCGGTGGTCTGGGTCTTTACTACCTCACCGTTCTGGATCAACTGTGCTTCGACGCCTTCGATGGCATTGCCGCCATCGTCAAGCACGGAGCCGTTGAGGCGCTTAAGGTCTCGGGTGACCTCGATGGTGATCTCTTTCTGATCACCTGGCAGCAGACCGTTCACGGTGAGGTTGTTACCGGTGTACTCGCTAGTCTTCGGGACCTCAAAGGTTGCGTTGCCTTCGCTGAGGCCCTCGACGACGAACTTGCCGTCCTTGTCAGTCGTGACTTCTTGCGTGCCTTCGTTCGTCACCTTGACGGTGGCGCCAGCAACTGGCTGCTTGTTTTCGTCGACGACGGTACCGATCACCGTCGCGGACTCGTTGGTCACCCTGACGAATTCTTTGTTATCAGCTGCTGTGGTGCCAGGCTTGATGGTGACGCCGGACTTCGATCCACCCTTGTGGCGATCCGTTGGCTCAACCTCAATCGTGTAAGTACCTGGGCGCAGCTCGTTGAACTCGACCTTGCCGTTCACGTCACCGGTGCCCTTGGTCTCTGCACCGTTTTCATCAATCAGCTTGATGACTGGTGACGAGATAGCACGGCTCTTCTCATCCATGACGTGGACCGTCATGGATGCATCTTTACGACGCAGCTTCACATCGCGAACGACGTTGCCCGCTGCATCGACCTTGAGCTCAATACCCTGGGCCTCGTCGTATGCTGCAGAGTCGTCAATGGTGACCTTGTAGGTACCGACTGGAACCTTATCGAAAGCGACCTTGCCGTTTGCGGTGGTCAAGTCCTTGTTGATTTGCGTCTTGTAAGCGTCAGACTGTGTGCCCTTAAGCCGCACCTTCACACCGTTTACTGGCTGCCCTGCATCGTCAGTGACGTTAATCGTGACGGTGCCCGGGTTACGGGTGACGGTGTAGTTAGCACGGCCACCTGCAGCCCACCTCACTGTGACCTTACCGTGTGTGGAACCATGAATGTCGTTTGCCTCAACCTGGACGATGTACTCACCAGCAGGCAGGTTGCCTGAGGTATACACGCCGCGCTCGCCTTCGGTCCAGGTAGTGTCGACGCCCTTGAGGGTCAGCTTAGCGCCACTGACTGGCTCACCGGCCTCATTACGGACGGTCGCGACAATTGGAGCGCGATTTTCCTTGAGGTCGAACTCAACCTTTGCAGGCTCTCCAGGCTTGACGGTGACAGACTTGGTCGTCTCGTCGAAGCGACCATCACCCGAGTTTCGGACCGTGACCTCGTACTTACCTGGCAGCAGCTTCGCGGAACCGGTATTTGCAAAGGAGAACTTACCGCTCGAGTCAACACCACCGAAGTCGATGTACGCGCCGTTCTGGCCCTTTGCTTCCACCGAGACACCACCTGAAGCAGGCTTCCCGTCGATGCGGACGGTGCCTTCAATGCGGGAGGTTGCTCGGTCGACCTTGATGTCCTCGACAGTCTTCCTCTCCGCTGCCTTGAGCGCCGAGAACTTCTGCGATGCCTCTGCGTAGGTGCCATCGCTTGCCGCAGCGACGGTTACCGAGTCAGCGCCAGCCGCGACCCTGTTAAAGGTGTAGTAGCCGTTCCAGTTCGTACGAACCGTCTCATTGCCAATTCGAACTTCGGCATTCACCACTGGCTTGCCATCGTCGTAGATGACGCGACCGTTGATCTCGCCTGGGTTCTTCTTCAGCGTGATCTCCTGGACTTGCATGCCAGTCTTGGGAGCAATCGTGACGGTTCGAGGAGCATTCTCGAACGTGTACTTGTCGCCCAGGTCGCCCTTCGGAGAAGTCAGCTTGAGATCGTAGGTGCCTGGGAACAGCACCTGCTGGACAAAGCCGTTCTTATCAGTGACGCCCTTACGTCCTTCAGCCCCGTTTGCCTTCTTATGGTTCGGGCTCAGAGTGACTTCCCACGTCACGCCTGCAACGCCGTCTTCTCCGCCGAGGAACTGGAGAAGAAGCTCCTTCGTCATAAAGTTCGGCTTCAGCGGCTCAGGAAGATCGTAGGTTTTGCCACCTTCAGTCTTATTGACCGGCACTGACCTATTCAGCTCGTAGGTGTAGTTATCAATTGCATCGACCTTGACCTGAACCGACTCCGTAGGCTTCACACCTGCAACAACGAACTGACCGCGAGAGTTTGTCTTCGCACTCTTGCCGTTTACAGAGACCGTGGCACCAGAAATTGGATTATCAAACTGGTCAAGCACCACGCCCTGGTAGGAAGCCAGCGTCTTGGACACTGTGGCGCGCACAATCTTAGTTTCGCCTGGAAGCACGAACTCATAACCGCTGCCTACGACCTTTCCGTTCCGGTCGATCAGCTGGACGGATACCTCACCTGGGTTGACAACACCGAGGTCGTATCCTGCTTGATTCTTGTATGGGTAGTCACCCCAAGTCTGATTGTTGTATTTCAGGCGAATCTTTCCGCCATCAAAGTTCTCGTTGCTTGGGACCTGGATCTCTACCTTAGCGCGGGCCTCTTTCAACGTTGGTCGGAAGTCAACTCCGTCGATCGTACGGTTACTAATATTCACCGTTCGTGAAACGGTATTGATGTAGTCACCAGAGAGCTGGAAGCGGTAGCTTCCATTGTCCAGACCCTGAATCTTGTAATCCCCAGAGTCCAGGAGAGATACCTTCCGGACCTCGCGTTTGTTTTGGTCAAACACTGTGAGGGTAAGCCCCTGCGCAGCATTGAACGAGTAACCAGACGGCAGGTAAACCCTACCGCTTACCTCCTTGCGCTGCAGGTAGAACCTGATTTCACTTGGCCGGTTCCCTGGGATATTGAACGACTGTGCTGATGTAGGGAAGTACTCATCCGAGCCGCTGTACCAAATTTGGTAGTCGCCGTAGCTTCCGGTTAGTTCAGTCGACGACCAATTCCCATGGTCAATTGAAGCTCCGTTACTCGGGCCAAGGTCGGTACGTTTGATCTGCAGGCTACCTCCCGTGTTCCACAGCGGGTAGCCATGACGATCGTGCATATGGACCAAAACGGTCCCCTTGCGCTCCTCAAGTTTGATATTGAGGTAGGACTGCTGGTCAGCACTGATTGTAACGCTACCGCTTGACGTTGAAGTCTTATCGTTCAGGCGAGCTTCCCAGCCGTACGTCCCAGCATTGAACTTCTCGCTCACAAACCAGCCGTTGCCACCAACTTGAACTGGGCGCCCATCAATCTTCAGGTCAACATCGGAGGCCGAGTAGCCATTCGGTACCTGTACAAGGCCCGCTACCCAACCTTGTTTGGGGGCTTCTGGTTTCTTTTCCTCAGCTTCACGGTGCCCAAAGCCTCCCTGAAGGCGACCTTGCTCGAAGTTTCCCAAGAGCTTTCGATCGAGATCGTTCGCAGACTCAATCCACAATGAGTGGACGTCAGACTGTGGGAGGTAACAAGGCGAAGAGGTGGTGCACTTGGAGGAGAGATCAAGCTTATAGGACTTCCCGTCAGAGGTGATCGGAAAATCAAACTCGCCTAGAGTCTCAACAACTTCAGCACCCTGCTTGATCTGGACTTTTACCTTACCGATCGGCACGATCGGCTTTTTGGACTCCAGCCAAGGAGTGATTGTAAAAATCCCGGAGATAGGGATTGGATATCGCGCCGACCCTACAGACTGTATCGCCCACGAAATTTTTCGCTGCCCCTTTTTAGTCACTTTTGCCTGCTGAATGGGCAAATCAGTGATAACAGTTGCCGACGCCGACGGCAGCGCCACCTCGGCGGCGTGGTCGCTCACCGCCGGGACGGCCATCCCACCGATAGCTAAAGAAAAAGCGGTCGCCGTAGCTATGGCCGCTTTGCGAATGCTGGAAAACAGCCCGCGTCCGGGCTTACCGTTTCCGGTCATTATGGTCTCCTGATTCGTACGTTATTGAGAGAAATTCGAAGCCTAGGAGCAAGCGCACAGACTTCTCCTAAGTAATCTGTACAAATATACGTCGTTTACCACCGTCAATTCAAGCTAAGAGCTACATATACGCAGCGCAAGAATCGCAAATCCCCTCTTCGCACCGCTCCAATTATCGACGCCCCCTCCGACCTGCGCCCTTAGTCCAAATCAATCAGGCACCCCCAACACACGCCGGGCAAACCTTGCAAAAAGCTGAGAGCAGCGGGGTCCCCCTTTTTGTTTCCCCAGTTCACTGATGGCCAATGAGGAAATGAGTGCCAAGAGACGCAATCCGAGAAAACGTGACCAATATACGCACAGGTCAGCAAAGGCCTAGATTTCAAGGGGTGCGTCTTTTGGCACCGCCTCAAAGAATAAAGCAGAAACCCCAGCCCACACGCGGTGGACTGGGGTTTTATTTGGTGCGCCCGGAGGGATTCGAACCCCCAACCTTCTGATCCGTAGTCAGATGCTCTATCCGTTGAGCCACGGGCGCGGTGTTTTGCTGCCTTGTAAGCAACGAAAGAGACTCTACACCGAAACTGCGAGTCCAGCAAAACGCCTGTTAGATGCCCAGAACCGCCTTCGCAATAAAGAAGTAGATAATCAGACCGGTGGCATCACAGAACGTAGAGATAAACGGGTTAGAGAACACGGCTGGGTCAGCGCCAATGGTCTTAGCGATGATTGGCATCACGCCGCCCACGGTTGCGGCCATCGTGCAGACCAGCAGCAGCGTCAACCCAATGACAATGCCCACTGACTGCCCGAACACCAGCCCTGCCAGCACAAACCCCAACGTACCGAGCACCGCGCCGAGCAGCATACCCACCCGCATTTCGCGCCACGCCACCTTAGCCACGTCGCGATTACGAACGTCATTGAGCGCGAGCGCGCGGGTCACGGTGGTGGCGGCCTGGTTGCCGGTGTTACCGCCGGTACCCGTCAGCAGCGGGATAAATAAGGACAACACGACGGCCTTCTCGAGCGTGTCCTCGAAAATACCGAGCACCTGCACGGTCAGGATCGCGGAGACCGCAAGCACCAGCAACCACACGATGCGGCTCTTGACCAGGGCTTGCACGGGCGTTGAGAGGTACGGGCGCTTCAGGGACTCGGACGCACCCAGGCGGGCTGTGTCCTCGCTGTCTGCTTCCTCGACGATGTCGTGGGCCTCGTCGTATGTGAATATGCCCACCAGGTGGTGCTCATTGTCGACGACCGGCAAGGCCAGCAAGTTCGACGACAGGAACCAGCGCGCGGTGTCCTCAGCCTCGTCGGAGGCGTAGGCGTACTGCGCTTCCCGCATGACCTCGGAAACGGGTTGGTTGGCGTGGGATTGGAAGAGGCGTCGTAAAGAAACGATGCCTACGAGCGTGCGGTGCGCATCCGTGACGGGGACGGTGTAGATCGTCTCCAGACTGTCGACGTTCTCGCGGAGATTATCGACGACCTCCTTGACCGTCATCTCTGGCGTGACCAGCGGCACCTCCGGCGACATGGTGCGGCCGACGGTGCCCTTCTCGTAGCCGAGGACGACGTTGGTGACGCGCTGGTCGTCCTCGTCGAGCTCGTGCATGAGGCGGGCGGCAACCTCGGGAGGAAGCTCGTCGAGGAGGGCCACGCGGTCCTCGGCGCCGAGGGCGTCGAAGAAGCCGACGACGGCTTCGTCGCCAAGTGCGGTGACCATGTCTGCCTGGTGCGCCGGGTCCAGCACGTCGAAGACGACCGCAGAGCGCTCCGGCGACAGCAGGCGCAGAATCTTCGCACCGTTTGTGAAATCGGTGCGCTCAATCATCGCGATGATGTCTTTGAGGCGGACGTGCTTCAGCTGCTCCTGAAGTTCCGACAGCTCCTCTATCTCAGGGTCGTGGTCCTCCAGCCGCCGCTCGAGCTCGTAGAGCTGCTCGGGGTCATTGATCTTCATCTCCACGTCCTTTCACCTCACCGCTTCCTGCCAAGTCAAGCATTGCAAGCGTAGCCGCACCTACCCCCGGAGGTGGAATAGCACACCTTTCGACCACCGAACTACCTGCATGTTTTGCCTATCCCTTTACGTTCCTCGCCTTGGGCGGGGGTGAGAATGTTAAGTTTTACTGGACAGAAACGATATCAATCTGTGACATACCTGTGCTACAGGTCCAGTACAGCGTTTTCGCTCTTGAGCAAAGGACAAGTTTATGGCATACAGCACGCGCACAAAGCGCATCTCCATCGCTGCCGGTGCGCTTTCTATCGCGCTGGTCGCCCCATTCGTCAGCGTTTCGACGTCCGACCTCCCCGCAGCCCACGCCCAGACAGTGGCGACGCAGGCATCCGACTTCGACACGCCCGAAGAGGTCAACTTCTGGGACGTTGATTCGAAACCGCTCAAAGACCTCGCCCTGAACCCTGGCGACAAGGTAGAGACCTACTACAACTGGAAGACGATCGGCACGTACCGCTGGAAAGTCACCGTCGACGACCTCGGCGCCCTGACCGTTGGGCGCCCGAGCGATGGCTTGGCGTTCAGCAGCAAGGTCGGAAAGACCATCGAGATCCCGATCAAGGTCACCCCGATCGCCGGGGAGCCGTACGAAGCCACGCTGAAGATCGCCGTCAAGGACGAGAAGCCAGCGGAGGAAACCACCACGCCGGAGACGACCTCGGCAGAAACCACCACGCCGGAAACCACCACGGCTGAGTCCGAGGCGCCGTCTGAGTCCTCCGAGCCGGAAGCACCAGCCGAGTCTTCCGAACCGGAAGCACCAGCAGAGTCGGAGGGGCCGTCGACAAGCGAGGAAGCCCCAGCCCCTGAGGCGCCGAAGTTTGACTTCGACAAGACCTACGAGGCCGAGAACTTCTGGAACAAAGAAACAGTGCCTGTGCCGGACGCCAAGCTCGAGCCCGGCGACAAGATCGCGTCGACCTACTGGGACAGCACCACGCGCTGGCCAGTGACCGTCGATGCGGAGGGCAACGTCACCATCGGGAAGCCGTGGAACAAGATCACCTTCAACAACGCCATCAAGGCTGGTAGCGCGGATATTCCGGTCACCATCACGCCGAAGAAAGGCGAGCCGTACTCCGGCACCCTGAAGGTCAAGCTCACCGACACCATGCCTCCCGCCAAGTGGGAAGGCGACCTGCCGGACTTCAGCAAGATCTACTCAGTCGACTTCGAGAAGCAGCGCGTGAAGCCGGTTCCGGGCCTCACCCTGCCGGAGAACGTCACGATTGAGCGCAGCGGCGCGAAGTACCCGCTCTGGTCCTTCACCAACCTCAACGGCGAAGTGCAGGTCAACGCACCTGCCACCTTCACCCCGGGCGTATTCGACCTGCCAGTCAAAATTAGCGACGGCACCTCCACCGTCGAGCGCACCATCCGCATCAATGCCACCAACCCGCAGACCACTGGTGGGGAAATCGCGAAGGGTGTCGGCGGCGTTCTCGGCCCAATCCTGGGTGGCCTGATCGGCGGCGGCACCGGCGGCATCGGCGGCGCTATCGGTAACTTGCTCGGCGGCCTGATCGGCGGCGGTGGGTCCGGCGGCTCTGGCGAGGACGGCAAGGGCGGCTCGGGCGGCGGGCTGCTCGGCAGCCTGAAGGGCGCGCTCGAGGGCATCGTCAAGGTTGAAGACGGCGCGATCCGCATCGAAAACAACGGCAACAACAACGGCCATGTCACCGTCACCGGCAACGCCAACCCGACCGTCAACATCTCCGACAACGGTTCCAACAACGGCAACCCGCAGGTCAGCGTCGTTGTCACGGATAACGCCAAGGTCCACGACAACGGCAACGTCACCATCACGGGCAACGCCAACCCGACCGTGAACATTTCCGACAACGGCAACAACAACGGCAACCCAAACGTTGTTGTGACCAACAACGCGAACCCGACGGTCAACATCACCGATAACGCGAACAACAACGCGTCCAACAACGGCAACCCGGACGTCAAGATCTCCGATAATGCCAAGGCGTCCGTTGTTGTGACCAACAACGCGAACCCGACCGTCAACGTTTCGGACAACGCGTCGAACAACGGCAACCCGAACGTTGTTGTGACCAACAACGCGAACCCGACCGTCAACGTTTCGGACAACGGCAACAACAACGGCAACCCGGACATCAAGGTCTCCGACAACGCTAAGGCGACCGTCGTGGTCACGGGGAACGCGAACCCAACCGTAAACGTTTCGAACAACGGCAACAACAACGGCAACCCAGACATCAAGGTCTCCGATAACGCGAACCCGAACGTGCAGGGCATCCCGCTCAGCTCCGGCGGCGGCTCCTCCAAGGGCGGCGGCCAGGGCGGCGAAGGCCAGGGCGCTGGCAATGGCGGCTCCTCGAACCTGAACGCGCGCGTCGGCGCCGAGGGCGGCATCTCCGACCCACGCTGCATCGCGACCCTGGTCGGCCTCGGCCTTCCGCTGCTGGCCGCAATCCCGGTTGCACTGTCGAACCAGCTCGGCATTCAGGCTGCGGGCGTCGATAAGAACTCGATTGACCGCGCACTCCGCGACACCGCCCGCTCCCTCAACGTCGACGCAAACACGCTGACTGCGGTCGGCGGCGGCCTGGTCGGCGTCATGGTGACCCTGCTGGCGATCGCCGGCCTGCGCAGCTGCATCCCGAACGTCAAGGACGTCGACATCACCGTCGGCAGCTCCGGCAACCAAGGCCAGCAGCCGACCGTCTCGGTGACCACCACCGCGCCAGTCGTCCCCACCACCCCAGCGAAGTAAGGGCGCCGGGCGCTACTCGAACACTGTCTGGTTCGAGATGCGCCCCAACCCCTCAACCTCAATCGTGACGACGTCCCCGTCGCCCACATAACGCTTCGGGTCACGCGCATGCCCAACCCCGCCCGGCGTACCAGTCAAGATGGTGTCGCCGGGATTCAGCGGGTAAATGTGCGAGATGTACTCAATCAAAAACTCCGGCGTGAACACCAGGTCAGACGTCGAATCGTTCTGCACCACCTCGCCGTTGAGGCGCGTCGTGAGCTGCCCCGCACCCGCCCACTCGTCGCGAGTGGTCAGCCACGGCCCGAACCCCGCCGACTTCTCCAGAGACTTGCCCTGGTGCCACTGCAGGGTGGAGTACTGGTAGTCGCGCATCGTGTAATCATTGGCCACCGCGTAGCCCGCGATGTAATCAGCCGCGTCCGCCTCTACTACTCGACGCGCCCTCTTCCCAATCACCACCGCCAATTCCCCCTCCCAGTCCAGGGCGCCCCTGGCCCATTCGGGAACGTTCACATCGTCGTAGGGGCCGGTGAGGGCGTCAGCAAACTTGATGAACAGCGTCGGGACTTTCGGCAGCTCACGACCCATTTCCTTGATGTGGTTCGCGTAGTTCAGACCGACACAAATGACCTTGCCCGGGCGCAGCACAACTGGCGCGAGATCCTTGTCCTGGAAGGTGAGCTGCTCCCCATCTGCCGCGGCAAGCTTCTGCCAGTTTTCTTGGGCGAGGAGCTCGCCGACATCTTGAAAGCCGAGCTTGACTGCGGTCGATTCCCCGGTGCGGCGCGCGGCGGTCGTGGTTCCGCCTGGTTGGCGAAGTGTCATCAGTTGCATAGTGCGATTCCTTTCGGTGCGTGTGTGTACGCACGACGCTACCGGCCCGCATATGCGCGCGCACCAGATTCGCCAATTCGCGCGAACGGGCTCGGCGTTTTCCCAGTTCGCTGATGGGCGGGGAGGGAATTTGGTGTCCCTCCCAGCCGATTGAGTGCCAAGGGACGCAATACGAAAAATCGGCCCGGACATATGGCCAGTTCACAAAAGGGCTAGCCAATAATGGGTGCGTGCTTTGGCACTGCACAACTAGCAGGAAAGCAACAAACCCCAGCCCACACAGTGGACTGGGGTTTGATCTGGTGCGCCCGGAGGGATTCGAACCCCCAACCTTCTGATCCGTAGTCAGATGCTCTATCCGTTGAGCCACGGGCGCGTGGCGGAGACGACAGGATTTGAACCTGCGGCCCTCCGCAAAGAGGGCAACTCCTTAGCAGGGAGCCCCATTCGGCCGCTCTGGCACGTCTCCAGACCTTCGCCCATAGTACACACACCTCGAACGGGGAACAAAACGAAGGCCCCTCACCAACCGGTGAGGGGCCTTCATGTGCGGAGACGAGGGGATTTGAACCCCTGGAGGTGTGACCCTCGCTGGTTTTCAAGACCAGTGCATTCGGCCGCTCTGCCACGTCTCCAATGTTGCGTGATTCTACAGCACCCCCTTGCTGAACGCGAAAATTCAGTACGCTGGCCCGGTATGAGCAGTATGAGCACACAGAACACGAAGACTATGCAGGCCATCGTCCAGACTGATACCTCGGACCCGCGGGCCCTCGAACTGACTACCGTTCCCCTTCCGGAGCTGAAGGAGGGTGAGGTACTGGTGAAGGTGCACGCCGCGGGTGTGAATCGCGGGGACCTGATGCAGGCGAAGGGGATGTACCCGCCGCCGAAGGGCGAGTCGGAAATTATGGGGTTGGAGTGCGCGGGCACCATCGCCGATCCGGGCACGACCGGCCGCCAGCCGGGCGAGGAAGTCGGCTGCCTGCTGGCGGGCGGCGGCTACGCCGAGTACGTGGCGGTGCCGGAGGGCCAGCTGACGCCGAAGCCAACCAACCTCACTCTCACGGAGACCGCCAGCGTTGTTGAGGCGGCTGCGACGGTGTGGTCGAACCTGGGGATGGTCGCCGGGTTGCAGTCCGGGGACAAGGTGCTCATCCACGGCGGGGCGGGCGGCATCGGCTCCTTCGCCATCCAGCTGTGCAAAGCCATGGGCTGCGAGGTCGCCGTGACGGCGGGGAGCGCCGAGAAGCTCGAGTACTGCAGGCAGCTCGGCGCGGACAGGCTCATCAATTACAAGGAGCAGCACTTCGAGGAGGAGCTCGCGGGCTGGGCGGACATCATCCTGGACGTCATCGGCGGCTCCTACCTGGAGGCCAACATCAAAGCGCTGGCGGTGGACGGCAGGCTCGTCGTCATTGGGTTGCAGGGTGGGCCGAAGGGCACGCTGAGCCTGGGCCGCATGCTCACGCGCCGCCAATCCGTCCACGCGACCACGCTGCGCGCCCGCCCGCGCCCCATGAAAGCAGCGATCGTGGCAAGCACGGTGGAGCACGTGTGGCCACTCATTGCAGCAGGCCACATCACACCGAACATCTCCCGGACCTTCCCGCTTATCGACGCCCGCTGCGCCCACTCCTACCTCAACTCCGGCGAGCACACCGGCAAGGTCGTCCTGGAGGTCGAAACCGCTTAGGCCAGGGAGGCCACGGTACGGATCAGCTGCTCGATGTCCACTTCCGTATTGAACGGACCCAGCCCGACGGCGACCGCGCCGCCCATCTCGGCGACACCCATGTCCTGCAGCAGCGGGGTGGTCGGGGCGGGCGTCGATACGATGCCGTTGGCGAACAGCCGCTGGTGCACCGTCTCTGCCGGCACGCCGTGCACACCGAAGACCAGGCGCGGGGTGTGCTCCATGCGCGAACCCTCAGCGGCCTCGCCGGACACACCCACGATGTGCACCGACGGCAACGTGCCCAGGAACGTGTGCAGGTCGTCGCGCAGGCCACGCATGTAGCGCTGCGTCAGCCCCATCGAGAACTCCAGCCGGTTGCGGCGCGTCTTGCGGCGCCCCGGCTCCTCCACCAGGCGCGCGTAGTGGTCGACGATGGCGGACACCCCGCCGGCGAGGCCCGTCGATACGTCGAGCTGCAACGCCGACATATCCAGCCTTCCGAACATCGCCTCATCCCGGAACACCAGCGCCGCCACCTGCGGCCCGCCGAGCTCCGCGACGTCAATGCCCAAAATGTCCGCGCCGAAGCTATCGAAGTCCATCAGGTAATACGGCGCGTACGCCGAGACGTCCGCGAGCACCCACGCGCGGGAACGATCCCGCACCGTATCCGCAATATCCGCCACGCGGACCACAGACCCCAGCACCTCATGCGCAGCAGGGACCGCCACCAGGCGCGTCGAGCCATCCACCAACTCGCCGAACTGCCAGGCAGGCACATCGCCAGTTGCCAAATCGGTCTGCGCCCAACGCAGCTGCGCATCCCCCGCGCAGCGCGCCAACGCGTCCGTCAACACCGGACGATCCGCATTGCACACCACCACCGACGAACGGTGCCGAAACAGCGGGCGCATCGCCAACACCAGCGCCGAATACAACACCGGAAGCGACGGCCCCAACACCACACGCTCAGGCGAAACGTTACACAGGTCGGCGATGGCGGAGCGGGCGTCGAAAAGAAAACTTTGCCCCTCGGGCACACCGACAGTCGGGCGAGCATGCGAGCCGACCCGCGGCTCCGGGCGCGCAACCGCCGTCGACATACGGAACGAACGTGCAACCGCCGCCGACACCCGCTCCGGAATCTGCGGACAATCATGCGCATTCATGTAGGTCCAGCCGTCAGAAAGGGAGGTGTACAGCCCACGCACACTAGCAACGTCATACGACTGCAACGACACCATGACCTCCTCCAGGCAACACTTCCAATCATTATGCACGCCCGAACACCGCAGCGCACCCCACCCGCAGCATGCTGCCAAAACACCGCTCAACGCACACGCAAGCTAGGGTATGAACCGTGCACAATACAAACCAGCTCCGAAACGACGTCGCCAGGATGACCTCCGAGCCACACCACGACGACGCTCCGAAATCACAGTCGAAAACACTGAAGCTGGCATTCCGCGACCTCATCCGCGGATGGGGCCAGCACGAACTCTGGCTCCAACTAGGCTGGCAGGACATCAAACAGCGCTACCGACGCTCCACCCTCGGCCCGCTCTGGATCACCATCGCCACCGGCGTGATGGCGCTCGCCCTCGGCCTCCTCTACTCCATGCTGTTCCAAATCAGCGTGCGCGAATTCCTCCCACACGTCACCGTCGGCTTCATCGTCTGGGGATTCATCTCTGGCTGCATCAAAGACGGCGCGGAAGTCTTCATCGAAAACGAAGGCCTGATCAAGCAGCTACCGTCGGCACTGTCGGTCCACGTGTACCGGCTCGTATGGCGCCAACTCCTCTTCCTGGCCCACAACCTGGTCATCTGGGTCATCCTCGTGCTCGCGTTCCGCATTCACCTCGGATGGCAAGTCCTCCTCGCCATCCCGGCGATGGCACTCCTCGTGGTCAACGGCGTGTGGGTGACCATGCTCTTCGGCATCATCGCCACCCGATTCCGCGACGTCGCCCCACTTCTGGAAGCGCTCGTGCAGCTGCTGTTCTACGTCACCCCGATCGTCTGGACCACCCACACGCTCAAGGAGCAAGGCGGCGACGTCGCTAAGCGAGCCATGCTCGCCGAAATCAACCCCCTCTACCACTACCTCGAGATCGTGCGCGCCCCCATGATCGGCCAAGAACTCGCCGGCTACCACTGGATCATCGTCGGCGTCTGCACCATCATCGGCCTGCTGCTCGCCCTGCTCGCCATGCGCCAAATGCGCTTCCGCGTGCCGTACTGGGTCTAAGGAGAAGAAGTCACACATGGTTTCCATCGACACCTACAACGCCTGCGTCGACTTCCCAATTTTCGACGCCAAATCCCGCTCACTCAAAAAGGCAGTCATGTCCTCCGCCGGTGGCAAGATCGGCAAAAATGCTTCCAACACCGTGGTCGTCGAAGCACTCAAAGACATCAACCTCCACCTGCGCGAAGGCGACCGCGTGGGCCTGGTCGGCCACAACGGCGCCGGCAAATCCACGTTGCTACGCTTGCTCTCCGGCATCTACGAACCCACCCGCGGCGTCGCCGACGTCCGCGGCCGCGTCGCCCCCGTCTTCGACCTCGGCGTCGGCATGGACCCCGAAATCTCCGGCTACGAAAACATCATCATCCGCGGCCTCTTCCTCGGCCAGACCCGCAAACAGATGAAAGCCAAGATGGACGAAATCGCCGAATTCTCCGAACTCGGCGACTACCTCTCCATGCCCCTGCGCACCTACTCCACCGGCATGCGCGTTCGCCTAGCCCTGGGCGTGGTCACCTCCATCGAACCCGAAATCCTGCTCCTCGACGAAGGCATCGGCGCCGTCGACTCCGCCTTCATGGCCAAAGCCCGCGTCCGGTTGGCCGAACTCGTCGAGCGCTCCGGCATCCTCGTCTTCGCCTCCCACTCCAACGACTTTTTAGCGCAGTTGTGCAACACCGCCCTGTGGGTGGACAAAGGCGAAATCAGGAAAGCCGGCCTGGTCTCCGAGGTCGTGGGCGCCTACGAAGGGCCCGAAGCCGGCCAGTACGTCGACGACCTGGTCACGCGGTTCCAGGCGGAGTAGGCGCCGGGCTGGTTCGGCCCGGTTTCGGCCAGTTTTCGCTGGCCGGAGCTCCTCTGAAACCCAAATGGGAGTAACAGGATTGTAGTAATCCCCTTTTCGCAATCATTTTCGAGGATTACTACAATCCACCTACTACACTTTGCAGTTTCTGCCGGTTTTCGAACGACCGTTTGGCGGCCTGCCCTCCCGTTTCCCCTCCAAGGTTAAAACCGAGCGGTGCAGGTCGCGCATTTTCACCCAGCCCGGCCGATTTCTGGCGACCAGCGTCGCACTCCTTGTACACCTCGACCGGAACGAAAAACCGCGCAAAACCCACGCGAAAACCACCCAACGCCAGCCCGAAAACCACGGGCTCCCCGACGCACCACCACCCCGCCCCGCCGATGGTGCACAATATGAGGCATGACTGGAACTGGAACGGCACACCTGAAAAGTAGTGGTTCGACGGCGGCGGTGATTGTGACGCATAAGCGTGTCGAGATGCTGCGGCATTCCCTGGAACAGGTGGTGAACCAGACGCACCCGGTGCAGTGGGTGATCGTGGTGGATAACGGCTCTGAGCAGGCTGTTCAGGAACTGCTGCAGGAGTTGGCTGGGGATCGGGCGGTGTATTTGCCGTCGAAGACGAACTTGGGTGGTGCTGGCGGTTTCGCGTATGGCTTTTTGACGGCGCTGGCGTTGGGGGCGGACGCGATTTGGTGCGCGGACGACGATGGCCGCCCGGCGGACCACGGCGTGTTGGAGGAGCTGTATCGCGTGGCGGAGCAGCACCGGCTGCATGAGGTGAGCCCGGTCGTGGCGAATATTGGGGATCCGGCGAAGTTGGCGTTTCCCCTGCGCCAGGGCTTGGAGTGGAAGCGGACGACGGCCGAGTTGGAGGGGTCGTTCTTGCCGGATTATGCGTCCTTATTTAATGGGGCGTTGATCTCGGCGGAGGCGATGGAGCGGATTGGTGTGCCGGATTATCGCCTGTTCATTCGGGGTGATGAGGTGGAGTATCACCGGCGTTTGTCGCAGTCGGGGCTGCGGTATGGCACGGCGCTGACCACGAAGTATTTGCACCCGGATGGGTCGGGCGAGTTCCACCCGATTATGGGTGGCAGGGCGCATGCGCAGTGGCCGGATAATGAATCGAAGCGGTATTTCACGTATAGGAATCGCGGCTACATCATTAATCAGCAGGGGATGAAGAAAATGAAGCTGCAGGAAGTGGTGCGCTTCGGGTGGTTCTTCCTGGTGGAGCGGAAGGATCCGAAGGGCTTCCTGCAGTGGCTGCGTCTGCTGCGGATGGGGGCGCGGGAGGACTTTAGGCGTCCTTAAAGATGACTTTGCTTTGGAGGACGAAGTTGGTCACGGTGGCAACGCCTTGGGCGATGACGAAGGACACGGCGTTCTTCCACGAATCTTGCAAGCCTAGCGACGACAACGGCTCGTCCGTCACCCTCCACAGCAACATCTGCACCGCGAAGGTGGTGGCGTAGAGGATGAACACGGCGCTGGCTTTTTTGGCGTCGATTTTGGCGTTGAAGGCGAACTTGGAGTTCAGCACGTAGGCGGAGATGGTCCCGAAGACCCAGCCCACGGCCTTGGCAAGATCGCGTTGGACGTCGAGGGCTTGGTCGAGGGTGTTGGTGATGCCGAAGTCGATGACGGCGCAGCCGATGCCGATGATGAGGAATGGCAGCACCTGCTGCTTCATTGCGCTCACAGTTGTTTCGCCCCGAGGTATGCGAGGGCTGCGACGGTGCCGATCGCCACGTTGGGCTTTGCGACGCCCCTCCGGCCCAGCCAGCCTGCCAGTTTCTTTTGCGCCTGTACCCCGGCGGCGAAGGCGCCGACGGCGGCCACGGCGATGCCGCCGATGGTGAACCAGGTGGTGGCGATGGATTCGGCTTCGCCCTGTTCGGATTCGAGGACGGCGGTGAGGTCGTTGCGGGGGTCCTCGTCGAAGGCGTTGAAGGCGGCGATGGTCGCGAGGTTGGCGGCGCCGAGGAGGGTCCAGGCCAGCGCTTTGCGCGTGGTGAAGTCGGGGACGGAGGCGGCGGCGAGGATGTAGGCGGCTTGGATGCACTGGCCGCCGAAGGTGTCGTCGAGGGCGTTGTAGTCGATGGTGGGCTCGTCGACAAGTGATTGAATCGTGTCAGTCATGGTGTCCAATGCTACTAGTAGGGTGAAAAGCATGACTAAGCATGAGGAGATTCATGAGGCGGCGCAGCGCGTCGAGGTGCCGCTGTCCGATTACATGGTGAGGCTGTTCGCGGAGGAGCTGCCGTTTGTGGATTCGATGTCGCGTGGGCGCATCTATGAGCTGCTGCGGGAGCACAAGGCTGCGGGGAAGCCGGAAATTACGTCGCAGGAGGAGCTTCCTGCAGAAATCAGGGAGCTTATGGACCTTTAGTATGATGTTTTTATAGGTTTTTCAACTTACATCATTTAGACTCGAACCGAATGTCTTCGCACTTCGGCGAAGCAACGACGACAAGAAGAAGCGAAAGAGATGGAACTACACACCAATCTTAAGTCACTCTACGGCTGGGGCCGCACTGCTCCGTCGACTGCGCATGTGCTGTCCACGCCTGACGTGGAGGTCATCAAGCAAGCCGTCGCACAGGTCGCGCAGGATAACGAGAGCCTGCCTGAGCACGCTCGGCGCGGCGTCATCGCCCGTGGTCTGGGCCGCTCCTACGGCGACCCGGCACAGAACGGTGGCGGCCTGGTCATCGACATCAACGAGCTGAACAAGATCCACTCGATTGATCCGGAGACCGGCATCGTCGACGTGGACTCGGGCGTCAACTTGGACCAGCTGATGAAGGCGGCCCTGCCGTACGGCCTGTGGGTTCCGGTCCTGCCGGGCACCCGCCAGGTCACCATCGGTGGCGCGATCGGTCCGGACATCCACGGTAAGAACCACCACTCCGCTGGTTCCTTCGGCGACCACGTGGTCTCCATGGAGCTGCTGGTGGCGGACGGCCGCGTCCTGCACCTCGAGCCGGAAGGCAGCGCGGACGACCCGGACGGCACGCTGTTCTGGGCGACGGTCGGCGGCATGGGCCTGACCGGCATCATCCTGCGCGCACGCATCCAGATGACCAAGACGGAGACCGCGTACTTCCTGTCTGACACGGAGCGCACCAGCACCCTGGATGAGACGATCGCACTGCACTCGGACGGCTCCGAGGTCAACTACACCTACTCCTCCGCGTGGTTCGACGCCATCTCCGCGCCGCCGAAGACGGGCCGCTCCACCATCTCTCGTGGCTCGCTGGCGACGCTGGCGCAGTTGGAGGAGTACGCGCCGAAGCTGGCGAAGGATCCGCTGCGTTTCAAGGCGCCTCAGCTGATGACGGTGCCGGACATCTTCCCGTCGTGGACCATGAACAAGCTGACGCTGTCCGCCATCGGCGAGGCCTATTACATGATGGGCGCCCCGAGCAAGAACGACATCAAGAACCTGACGCAGTTCTACCAGCCGCTCGACCTGATTGGTGAGTGGAACCGCGGCTACGGCAGCGCGGGCTTCCTGCAGTACCAGTTCGTGGTGCCGACGACCGCTGTGGAGCCGTTCAAGGACATCATCTACCAGATCCAGTCCTCCGGCCACTACACGGCGCTGAACGTGTTCAAGCTGTTCGGCGAGGGCAACCGCGCGCCGCTGTCCTACCCGATGAAGGGCTGGAACGTCTGCGTGGACTTCCCGATCCGCCCGGGCCTCAACGAGTTCCTGGACCGCCTGGATGACCAGGTGATGGAGTTCGGTGGCCGTCTCTACCTGGCGAAGGAGTCCCGTACGTCGGCGGAGAAGTTCCACAAGATGTACCCAGGTCTGGAGGGCTGGCTGAAGACCCGCCGCGAGATCGACCCGACCGGCGTCTTCGCTTCCGACATGTCCCGCCGCCTCGAGCTGAACTAGCTGAATGAACTGAAGGAGATTTTTCACATGTTGAATGCAGTAGGCCAAGCGCAAAACATTCTGCTCGTGGGTGGCACCTCGGACATCGGCCTCGCCATCGTGCGCGAGTTCGTCACCCGCGGCGGCAATCCGAATGTCACCCTCGCGGCTCGCAAGAGCTCCCCGCGTATCGACGCCGCCGTTGCTGAGGTCACCAACGCAGGTGCAGGCTCCGTTGAGGTCCTGGACTTCGACGCGACCGATTTCGCGTCCCACCCGGACGTGATCAAGCAGGCGTTCTCCGGTGGCGATGTTGACGTCGCCGTGGTTGCCTTCGGCACCCTGGGTGACCAGGAGCAGCTGTGGCAGGACCAGGCGGCAGCCGTGGAGTCGGCGCAGGTGAACTACACCGCGTTCGTGTCCGTCGGCGTGCTGTTGGGCCAGGAGATGAAGCGCCAGGGCCACGGCACCATCATCGCGATGAGCTCCGTTGCGGGCCAGCGCGTGCGTCGCTCCAACTTTGTGTACGGCGCGTCGAAGTCCGGCATGGATGCCTTCTACCTCCAGTTGGGTGAGGCGCTGCGTGAGTCCGGCGTGAAGGTGACTGTGGTCCGCCCGGGCCAGGTGCGTACCAAGATGACGGATGGGTTGGAGGAGGCTCCGCTGACCGTCGATAAGGAAGAGGTAGCGCAGGCTGCCGTTGAGTCGGCGCTGAAGGGCGAGCCAAGCGTGTTTGTGCACAAGCTGTTCGGCCCGATTTCTTTGGTGCTGCAGCACATCCCAGCGGCGATTATGCGCAAGCTCAACTTCTAATTCCCGGCGGGGAACGTGGTGGATGCGCTGCGATGTGCCAAACTGAGTGCATGACAGATACATCCATCCAACCCACGCTGGAGTTCAAGACCGTCGACTACGAGCCTGACGCTGTGTCATGGACGTCGGCGGTCTTGCGCATGCTTGCGGCCGGTGCCAGCGCGGCGGTGGTGACGTTGGCGGTGTGGTACGTGCTGCACTCCACGTCGCTGCCTGCGTTTAATACCTCGATGGTGACGCGCGCTCTATCCACGGGCGGCTCTTTCGTTGTGATTCTGTGCGCGGCGTTGGCGTGCTGGGCGTGGGTGCGGAAGCGCCTGTCGCGGCCGGTGCGCGTGCTGTGCCAGGCTGTCTGCGGGCTGGCCCCGGCTGGTCTGGTGATTACGGCGCTGGGGATCCCGCTGGCGTCGACACGCCTGTGGCTGGACGGCATCCAGGTGGATCAGGGGTTCCGCACCCAGTTCTTGAGCCGGATGACCGAGGTGGCCACCAACCAGGACATGAACTACCTGGACCTGCCTACCTTCTACCCGATTGGGTGGTTCTGGCTCGGCGGGCGCCTCGCGCACCTGCTGGGCATGGAAGGCTGGGAGGTATACCAGCCGTGGGCGCTGGTATCGCTGGCTGCTGCGGCGTGCGCGCTGGTACCGATTTGGCGGAAGCTGTGCGGCTCCCTGCCGGTATCCACGCTGATCGCGCTCGTATCGACGGGCATCGTGCTCACCGAGACGCCTGACGAGCCCTACGCGGCGATCGTCGCCCTCTTCGCCCCCGCGGCCGCTGTCACCGCGTACAAGGCGCTGACGGGCTCCTGGCAAGCCACGGTGGTGCTGGCGCTCTACCTGGGCGTTTCCGCCATGTTCTACACCCTGTTTACTGCGATCGCCGCGCTGACCGTTGTGGTGATCGCGGTGCTGTTGTGGTTCCGCCGCAAGTTCGCGCGCGGCCCCGTCGTGCACCTTTTGGCTTCCGGGGTGGGTGCGCTGTGCATAGCGGCGATTGGTTGGGCTCCGTACCTGTACGAGTCGGCCTTCGGCGGTTTCGACGTGCGCCACACCGCGAACCACTTCCTGCCCGCCCAGGGCACGGTGATCCCGCTGCCGTTCTTCTCCCTGTCCATCATCGGCGTGCTGTCGGTGTTGGGCCTGATCTTCATGGTTGGGCGCCTGCATGTGCCTGAGGTGGCGTCGTTAGCTGTGATGGTGGTGGTCTGCTACACCTGGGTGATCGTCTCGATGTTTGCGTCGCTGCTGGGCACGTCCCTGCTGGGCTTCCGCATCGAGGTGCTGCTGATGTTGCTGTTTTCCACCGTGGGTATCTTCGCGGTGGCGGACTTGCGCACTGCTGGCGTCGATTATTACTACCCGGGCCACTTCAAGGAGCGCACGCAGCGCGTGATCACCGCGGTGCTCATCATCGTGGTGGCTGCGGGCACGCTCTCGTTCGTGCAGCGCATCCCGGCAGTCAACGAGGCACACATTGACCAGGCGTACTCGGATACGGACGGCTTCGGCGAGCGCGCCGACCGCTTCCCGCCGGACCCGGGCCGCTACTACGGCGAGATCGACGAGTTCATCCAGTCGCACGGCTACACCCCTGGGGAGACCGTGGTGTACACGGATGAGATCAACTTCATGGCATTCAAGCCCTACCACGGCTTCAACGCGTTCACCAGCCATTACGCTAACCCGCTTGGGGAGTTCCACCTGCGCAACGAGGCACTTTCGCAGTGGGCGAAGCTCTCCTTCGACGCCCCCGAGGAGCTCGACGCCGCCATGCAGGACACGAAGTGGACAGCGCCGCAGGCATTCATTTTCCGCGGAACCATGAGCGATGACCTGCGCGAGGACGCCACCGAGAACCGGGATACGGCGTGGAAGACGCACATCGGCCACAACATCTTCCCGAGCGAGCCGAACGTGCGCTACGAAGGCCTGTTCTTTAACCCGAAGGCGTTCCCCCGCGAGACGTGGGACGCGAAGCAGATTGGTCCGTTTGTCGTGGTGGTTCGCAATGCCGCCACGCCTGAGAAGTAGAGTATGCCCCTGTGACAACTGAGACATCCGTGAATCCCGTGAACCCTGCGAACCCACAGAGCGCGGCGAGCACGCCCGGCGCGCAACAACCTCGGCGCGCCCCGCGCCAGCTGGTGACTGCGACCGTCGTGTCCGGCTTCATCGCCTTCGTGTTGCTGCTGCTGACGCCACTGCTGCCTGTGACGCAGGTGCAGTCGTCAGTGCAGTGGCCGCAAGGCGGCTCGGTGGGGTCGGTGAACGCCCCGCTGATTTCGCTAGCGCCGCAGGAGATTGACATGACGGTGCCGCTGGAGGCGACGCGTCACCTGCGTGAAGGCCAGAACATTATTGTGTCGACGCTGCCTGCGTCCTCGGAGGAAGCGACGGACCGTGGCCTGTTTGTGTCGGCGCCGGATGGCGGGTTGGTGGTCAGCTCGATTAATAAGGTGCTCTTCGAGCTGAGCCCCGGCGAGCTGGCGGGTATCGGCCCGGATAAGCAGCTGCGGGTGCACATCACGGATGAACAGGCAGAGATTTCGGTGCCGGGCACCAGCTTCGAGGAGGTCCTCGAGGATGACTACCGTCCGCAGCTCAGTGGCCTGTACTCGGAGCTGAAGGAGGAGTCATCGACGCAGCTTATCGACGCCGGGCTCGCCGCCAACATCGAGATCAACTCTCGCTTTACGTCCAGCCCGACCCTGGTGAAGTCGCTAGCGATGTGGCTGGGGCTGGCTGCGATGGCGGTGAGCCTGTGGGGGCTGTGGCGCCTGGATCAGCTTGATGGGCGTCGCATCCCGCTGTTCAACCGGCGCTGGCGCACGTTCAAGCCGCTGGACGCGGTGGTGCTGGCGGTGCTGGGGTTCTGGCACGTGTTCGGCGCGAACACCTCGGATGACGGCTTCCTGCTGACGATGGCGCGGGTCTCGAACGACTCGGACTACATGGCGAACTATTACCGCTGGTACGGCGTGCCCGAGGCGCCGTTCGGTTCCCCGTTCTATGACGTGTTGGCGTTGTTGGCGAAGGTGACCACGGCGTCGATGTGGATGCGCCTGCCGACGCTGCTGGCCGCCATTTTGGTGTGGTGGCTGATTTCCCGCGAGCTGCTGCCGCGCTTCGGCGCGGTGATTGCTGACCGCCGGATGGCGTACTGGACTGCGGCGTTTGTGTTCCTGGCGTTCTGGCTGCCGTACAACAACGGCACCCGCCCGGAGCCGATTATCGCGATGGGGTTGACGCTGACGTGGGCGCTGTTTGAGCGCACAATCGCGACGAAGCGGCTGGCCCCGGCGGCGCTGGGCACGGTGGTGGCGGCGTTCACGCTGGCCTGCGGCCCGACGGGCCTGGCGGCGGTGGGCGTGTTCCTGATCTGCCTGCCTGAGGTGTTCCGCATCATGAACAAGCGACGCGCGATTGCCCCGGGCATCGCGTACATAGCGGCGTTTCTGGCGGCGGGCTTCGCCGTGATGGTGCCGGTGTTCAAGGACCAGACCCTGGCGACCGTATTGGAGGCCACCAAGGTGCGCGGCGAGGTCGGCCCGGCGCTGTCCTGGTACTCGGAGTGGGTGCGCTACGGCACGCTGTTCCAGGAAGCTGTCGACGGCTCGCTGTCGCGCCGCTTCCCGATGCTGGTCTTCGCCTTCTGCGTAGTCCTCATCCTGTTCTCGATGGCGCGCCACGGCGCGATCCCAGGCACGCCTGCGAAGCCGACGCAGCGCCTGATGCTGATCATCGGGCTGTCCACGTTCTTCCTGATGTTCACCCCGACGAAGTGGACGCACCACTTCGGTATCTACGCGGGTATCGGTGGCGTGGTCGCAGCACTCGGCGCGGTGGTGCTGTCCCACTTTGCGCTGCAGTCGGCGCGCAACCGTTCGTTCGCGATCGCCGCGGTGCTCTTCCTGGTGTCCCTGAGTCTGGCGGGCTGGAACGCCTGGTGGTACGTGTCCTCCTTCGGCGTGCCGTGGTGGGACAAGAACCCACAGGTGAAGGGCATCGAGGCGAATACGGTGCTGCTGGGGATCACGCTGCTGGTTGCCCTGGTGGGCGTCGTCCAGTGGCTGCGGCCGCGCCCTGATTCTGTGCGGGAGCGCGCGGCGGCGTCGCGCTGGGCGGGCGTGATGGCCGCGCCGATCGCCGTCGCCGCGGTACTCATGGTGGCGTTTTCCTGCCTGACCTTTGTGAAGGCGTTCGCGGAACAGACTCCGAACTACTCGGTGGGCATGGGCAACGTGAAGACGCTCAAGGGTGACATCTGCGCCCTCGGCAGCGAGATTCTGCTTGAGACCGACACGAACGACTCCTTCCTCACCCCTGTCGACGGGGTGCCGCTGGGCCGCTCGCTGGACTCCGGGGTGAACCGCGCGTTCCACCCGGACGGCGTGCCTGCCACGATCGCGGACGACAACGCCGACACCACGGATACGAAATCGGGCGACGACACCGCCATCGAGACCGTCCAGTCCGATGCAAACGAGGAGCCTGAGCTCTCCTCGGATGCACGCAGCGTCGAGGGCAACCGCCCATTCACGCTGCGTGGTGTCAACGGGTCGACGGTGCGCCTGCCATTCAACCTGGACTTCAACCGCATCCCGCTGCTGGGCACATACGACGAGCGCGCGACGCGCACAGCCTACCTGGAAACCACCTGGTTCGAACTGCCACAGAAGCGTGACGACGCCCCCCTGCTGGTCACGTCCGTGGCTGGCAAGATCGCGCACCACGACATTAATGGCGTCGAAAAGGAAGGTGCCGAGCTGGTGCTGGAGTACGGCGTGCGCAGCGACGACGGCTCAATAAAGACCCTGGGCGAGGCAGAAATGCTGGACCAGGGGCCGACGCCGAAGTGGCGCAACCTGCGCTACCCCATCGCGGACCTGCCCGAGGAGGCGAACGTGGTGCGCCTCGTCGCCGAGGACGCATCCCTGGCGGAGGACGACTGGATGGCCGTCACCCCGCTGCGCAACCCAACGCTGCAGCCGCTGAACAAGATGTTCGACTCGGACACCCCGGGCCTGCTCGACTGGTCGGTGGCGTTCCAGTACCCGTGCCAGCGCACGTTCAACCACTTCGCTGGCGTGACCGAGATCCCGGAGTTCCGCATCATGCCTGACGCACCGGGTAAGCAGCAGCTGTCCGGATTCATGGACTTCCTGGGCGGCGGCGCGCTGTCCACCGCGGAGGCCGTGAACTACTCCTACCAGGTGCCGGGGTACATGAAGGGCGACTGGCAGCGCGACTGGGGTTCCCTCTCGCGCTACCAGCTGCGCACGAACTCCATCGGCGAGGTGCCAGCGCTTGCTGAGATCCAGCTGGAGGAGGTCACCCGTTCAGGGTGGTGGACCCCAGGCCCGATGAAGATTCGGGAGGTCTAACAGCTAAGATGAGGCGCCATGCGCGCTTTCTCATCCCTCCGCTCCGTTCTTGTTGCCGCCGCTACCGCCGCCCTTGTCGCGGTTGGTGCGGCGGCTCCGGCGTCTGCGCAGCAGCTGCAGCTGCCGGCGCCGATCGCACCGTCGTTCCGGCTGCCGAGCCTGCTGAAGTCCCAGGGCTGCAAGTCGGAGTACCTGATCGCGGTGCCGGGTGGCGTCAATACGATGCCGGGGCTACCGCGCAACCTGCCGCACGGCGGGAACGTGTGGCTCACGGGCGTGCTTACCCAGCTGTATACGGGTGGGCAGATTCAGCCGCTGTGGATCGCGTACGACGCCGCGCCGTTCGCCACCACGCAGTACCAGACGGCGTCGAATCGTGGCTACGCGGAGACGAAGAAGGCCGTCGCGGGCATCGCAAACGCCTGCCCGAACGCGCGCTTCAGCTTCACCGGCTACTCCCTCGGCGCGGATATTGTGTCGCGGATGCTGAATAACATTGCGCATGACCGTGGCCCTATCGCGAAGGAGCGCGTCGCCTCGGCTGCCCTGTTTTCCAGCCCCTACCAGGGCGGGAACGGTGCGGTGATGTCTGCGGGAACGTCGCCACACGTGCGCGGCGCGCTCGGTGAGCTTGAGGGCGGCTATGGCGACCTCGGTGAGCGCGTGCTGGAGATCTGCAACACCGGCGACATCGTGTGCTCCCCGACGGAGAATCAGCGCGAGATCGTCGACCCTGCGATGGACGTCAACCTGAGCAGCGGCGGGATGCCCCGCTGGGTGATTGACATCGCGCGCGCGAACGACGGCCGCACGAGCAGCATCATCCACTCGATCGGTGCGCACGGGTCCTACACGCTGGCGCAGCAGCATGAGGCTGCGAACTGGATCGCCAACCACCGCTAGTCCCGCCGACGCGCATGTCCGCCCCACACGTTAGAGTTGTGGGCATGCATGATCTTTTTCATCACGTAAACGGCGAGTGGGTCGAATCCCACGAGATCCCAGCCGATCGCGGTATCGACGGCTCCTTCTACGCCCTGCGCGACAAGGCGGAGGAGGACGTCCACGCGATCGTCTCGGAGACCAGCGACCTGTTCGCCTCCTTCATGGACACCGACGCCATCAACGCCGCAGGCACCGCGCCCCTGCAGCCGGACCTGGACCTGATCGCGGTGAAAGATATCGAGGAGTTCGCCCACAACCTGGGCGTGCTCGACCGCACGGGTGTCGGCTCCCCCCTGGCCTTTTGGGTTGAGAAGGACTCCCAGGGCGAGGACAGCGTGCCCTACCTGGTCCAATCCGGCCTTGGCCTGCCGGATGAGGCCTACTACCGGGAGGACGCCCACGCGGAGACCCGCGCCACCTACCAGAAGCACGTGGCCCGCATGCTGGCGTTTTTGGACCCGGCGTACCTGCTGGGGCTTACGCCTGAGGTGGCGGCGCAGCGCATCATGAACCTGGAGACCCAGGTGGCGGCCAGCCACTGGGATGTGGTGCGCAGCCGGGACGCGATGGCTACCTACAACCCGGTGGAGTTGGCGGAGTTGCCGTCGATAATTGTGACGATGCTGCGCGGCGCCGGGCTTCGCGACGGCCGCGTGATCAACATGATGCCCTCCTTCACCGAGGACTTAGCGACGATGCTTCGCCCCGAAACCCTCGCCGACTGGCAGCTGTGGGCGGCGTGGACCGTGCTGCGCTCGCGCGCGAGCGTGCTCACCGAGGAGATCGGGCGGGCGAACTTCGAGTTTTACGGCACGGTGCTCTCCGGCGCGACGCAGCAGCGCGACCGCTGGAAGCGCGGCGTGGGGCTGGTGGAGTCGCTGGTTGGCGAGGAGATCGGTAAGGAGTATGTGGCGCGCCACTTCCCTTCCGAGTCGAAGGCGCAGATGCTCGCGCTGGTGGACTACCTCGTGCGCGCCTACGAGCAGCGCATCAGCAACCTGCCGTGGATGACACCGGCCACCCGCGAGCGCGCCCTGGAGAAGCTGCGCCTGTTCCAGGCGAAGATCGGCTACCCGGAAACCTGGCGCAGCTACGAGGGCCTGACCTTTGAACCTTCCGGCGAGCAGCTAGTGGCCAACGTGCGCCGCGGCGCCGCCTTCGAGCACGACTACCAGCTGGGCAAGATCGGCAAGCCCTCGGACCGCTCCGAGTGGGTGACCACCCCGCAGACCGTCAACGCGTTCTACAACCCAGTAGTCAACGACATCACCTTCCCGGCCGCGATCCTGCAGCCGCCGTTCTTCGACCCGGAGGCGGACCCGGCGCGCAACTTCGGCGCGATCGGCGCGGTGATTGGCCACGAGATCGGCCACGGTTTCGACGACCAGGGCTCGCGTTACGACGGCCACGGCAACCTCAACTCCTGGTGGACCGACGAGGACCGCGCCCACTTCGAGGAGCGCACCGCGAAGCTGGTGGAGCAGTTCCAGGGCCTGGTGCCTTCCGTGCTGGAGGGCCAGGACGTGGCGGGGGTCAACGGCGAGTTCACGCTCGGCGAGAACATCGGCGACCTGGGCGGCCTTGGTATCGCGGTAGTGGCGTACCAGCTGTACTGCGCCGACAACAACGTCGAGCCGAACCTGAAGGAGCTCTTCCTGGCGTGGGCCCGCGTGTGGCGTTCGAAGGCGCGGCCGGAGATGGCGGCGCAGCTGCTGGCGATTGACCCGCACTCGCCGAACGAGTTCCGCTGCAACGTCATCGCCTCCAACGTTGACGAGTTTTACGAGGCCTTCGACGTGGAGCCCGGCTCCCCGATGTGGATCGCCCCGGAGGAAAGGGTCAAAATATGGTAGAGGAATCGTCGCTTCAGCCCGGCGCGGAGGGCGCGCACTACCCGCTCAACGAGCAGGGTTCCGAGGAGTTCCAGGTCGGTGGCGTGGAGCGCACCCTGCCGGAGTCCGAGCAGCTCGCGCAGCTGGTGTCCTACATCGAGGCGTCCTACGAGGACTCCCCGCAGTACCTGGCGTTGCTTCCGGACCGGATTACGCACGCCGCGATGCTAATGCTGGGCTCCGCAGTGGATCACCAGATGCCGGGCGTGGCGTTGACCGGGGACGTCTCCGTCGAGGACGCCCCGCTGGGCCAGGTGTTCACCTCTTCCAAAGCGCCTGCCGAAGGTGGCGTGTGGGTGGTGTCCTGCTACGACGGGCCAGCGGATGCCCGCGAGTTCTCCTGGCGCCCCGAAGTTGCCGCCTGTGCTGAGCAGGCCGGGGCCCGCGCTTACAACGTGGATGACCCAGCCGACGTCGCCGCCGCCGTGCACGCCGCCCGCCAGGAAGGCGCAGACATGGTTGCCGTGTGGGGCACCGGCTCCTCCTGCGGGCTGCTGCCTGCGGGCGCGGACGCCTACGTGCTCACCTTCCCCACTGACGCTGCTACAACGATCGAGGTCGGCGAAGCGAAGGTGCTGCTGCAGCGCGCGTCCGACGCGGCGTGGGAACAGCCCTCAGTCGAGGGGGCGGAAGTGAAAGAGTACGTCTCCACCGGGGTGATCGCTACCCCGGCCCAGCACCGGCGCAAGGTCCTGGATGCCGCGGAGTTTCTTGCCGGACTTGCTACGGCCGAACGCTGACGCGGGCGTGGCGTCGTGGCGCTGGACAATGCCACGGCGTACGTCGACGGTGTTGTGGTAGGCGCTGCCGTTCGTCAGCGCCGCCACCGCCCACGTCTCATCCAGCGTGGTGCCCCAGGAGACAGAGGCGGTCGCTGTGGTGGCCTCGTTGGCCCAGCCCATCTTGGAGCCCTGCACCCCGCGCAGGCGCGCGGTTCCGAACTGCTGACCAAACCCGTCAGAGGCCACCAGCGACTGCCGACGCATCCCGTCCAACAGCGGCTCAGCAACCGGGTCCCACAGGATGGCCGCGATGAAGGTAGCCACGTCCCTCGCCGACGTCAACGTGGTACCCCAGGCACCGACGCGCTGCGTTCGCTCCAGCTCAAAGTCGGCGGCAATCTCGTCGATGGCCTGCGGGTAGCGAGCGTCGAGTTCCTCGGCGATGGCGTCGTTGGAGACGCGCACCATCTCCTCAACCTGCGCCTTCTCCTCCTTCGTGCCGTTATAGAGCACCCAGTAGCCCAGGTAGAGCTTGGCCAGGGACAGGGCGGCGCGCGGCTCCTCGCCCGCCGGGGAGATCGACACCCGGCCGTCCGGGTGCACCACCGCCAGCGCAGTGCGCTCCCGCGTGTAGCCGGGGTTCACGTGAAAGCCCTGCAACGCAGGCATCAGCGCGCACACCAGCAGCGCAGCGATCCACTTCTTCAACACAGTGCTTCTGCTTCGCTTCGCGCCCTAGAGGTCCAGGATGGAGTCTGCTTCGCTGACGTCCTCGCTGACCGGCTCCGGCACCTCGCACAGGTACACGTTGGCGCCGGTGGCGTCCTTCGCCCCAAGCATCGGGCCGAACGGGCTGAGCGTCGGACCAGCCAACACCTGGCCGCCACCCATACGCACCGCATGGGACGCCGCATCAACGTCCTTGACGCCGAAGTAGGAGTGCCAGACCGCCGCAAGGCCGTGCTGCTGCAGCCGTGGGTCCAGACGCAGACCCAAGAACGCCGCGCCCTCCTGCAGCGCAATGTAGTAGCCGCTTTCCTTGCGCAGCTCCCAGTCGAACAGCTCCCCGTAGAAGTCCACGGTGGCCTCATCCGGCGCCACGCACTCGTACCACACCGGAACACCCGGCTCACCAGCGGCAACGAAGGCATCCTCCCCCGCCGGGCGCATCAAGCCGAACAAGCCACCGGACGGGTCGGCACACACCGTCATCACACCGAAGTCCACCTCCTGAGAGCTCAGCACCTTGCCACCCAGCGACTCCACGCGTGACTCAATCGAGCCGTCCGCGTCCATGAAGTACGTCACCCACAGGTCCCGCTCCTGCTTCGACGGCACAAACCCCGCCACCGGCAACCCGTCCTTGCGGGCAACCCGGTACGTCTCGCCCGTCACTTCCCAGCCGAGCACCTTCGAGTAAAAGTACGCGGACTTCTGCACGTCTTTGGTCAAGCAGTCCTGCCAGTACGGCATCCCTGGTGTTCCCTGAAACGCAGGCATTTACATGTTCCTCCACTTTTCCGGATCGAAATCGTCGTTCGCGGTGCGCTCATCGAAGTAGTCGCCGTCATCCCCGCCGGTGCTCACGGTTGCCGTTTGGGTGCCGACGGTGACGGAGTCGGCGTCGAAAAGCAGGTGCCCGCGCGCACGCACCACCTCCCCATTGACGCTGACCTCGCCGGCGTTGATGAGCTCCTTCGCCTGCCCGCCGGACTCCACAAGGTTGGCCACCTTCAAAAACTGGCCGAGCTTAATGCTCTCCCCCGAAATCACCACATCAAACGCCATGATTACACCACCGGCGGAGCAAGCTTGACCGCAGTGCCCACCGCGGACACCAACATCATGCCGCCGTCAGCGCCCATGGACTCATAGTCCACCTTCACGCCAACCACCGCGTCAGCCCCCATCTCCGTGGCGCGATGCCACAGCTCGTTCAGGGCCTCCTCGCGGGCGCGCACGACCTCGGCCTCCCACGCAGCGGCGCGACCACCCACAATGTTGCGAATGCCCGCCGCGAAATCCTTGAACACATTCATGCCGACGATCGCCTCGCCGCCCACGATGCGCATGTACTCAGCGATGGTGCCGCCATCGACGGAATTAGTAGTGCTTAGAATCATGCAGCCAGTCTAAGCCACGCCCCCGACACTTAGCGTTCAGCCTGGTCAGTCGGCATAATCGACAACGTATCGATGTTCACGTGCGGCGGCAAACTCGCCACCCAGCGCACCGCCTCCGCAATGTCCTCCGCGGTCAAGTTCAACTTGCCCTCGTACACCGCGTACGCACGCTCGGCATCGCCCGCGAAACGGTTCAGGGAGAAGTCCGTCTTCACCCGGCCAGGGTCAATCTCCGTAACACGGATGTTGTTCTCCGCCTCCTCCCGCCGCAGCGCCCGCGTGATCCCGCGCAGCCCGTACTTCGCCGCGTTATAGCCGCTGCCGCCCTTGTACGCGTCAGTCGCCGCCACGGACCCAATGTTCACCACCAGACCGGACGCCTCCAGCAGGTGCGGGTACAGGGCCTTCGTCACCCGCATCGTGCCGAGCACGTTCGTCTCGTACATCCACTGCCAGTCGGCGGGGTTGGCGTCGCGAAGCAGGTCGAGGCCCTTGGCACCGCCCGCATTATTCACCAGCAGCCCAACAGACCCCTCAATTATCGACGCCAACTCTGCCACACTCGCCTCATCCGTCACATCAAGGCGCACCGCCACGCCCCCGATCTCCTCCGCGATGGCCTGGCAGCGCTCCACCCGGCGCGCCGCCACGTACACCTTCCAACCGTCCGCGGCGAGCGCCCGCGCACACGCCTCCCCGATCCCGGCGGAGCCACCCGTCACGACGGCCACTTTCGTTGTCTCTGTCATGGTTGGCAGTGTAGTGCTCGTGCGGGCTCGGCGTGCTGCCTCTCTGAGCCCGGTGCCCTGTGCCGACGCCCTCATATCGTTCCGGTCGAGGTGCTATAGGAGTGCGACGCTGGTCGCTGGAAATCGTCCCGGCTGGGTGAAAATGCGCGACCTGCATCGCACGCTTCGAAGCGCACGCTTTTAGCGGTTTGGGGCGTGTTGGGGCTTGGTTTTGGCGCTGTTGGGTATGCGGTGCTGGGGAGATGGCGCGCTGCCGACTAGTTCTCGCGTGGTCTTCGCGCGGTCTTCATTCCGGTCGAGGTCTTAAAGGAGTGCGACGCTGGTCGTCAGAAATCGGCCGGGCCGGGTGAAAATGCGCGACCTGCATCGCACGCTTCGAAGCGCACGCTTTTAACAGATTTGGGGCGTGTTGGGGCTCGTTTTTGGGGCGCAAAACGGATACAGCATGGCCCCGGTACCCTGGCTGGTATGTATTCGATGGAGCAGATGCGATCAGGTCAGTGGTACCTCCCCGGCGGCGAGGAGGCCGACGCCCAACACGCCCGGACGTGGGAGTTGATGCGCCAGGTCAACGCCTTGGGCAACACCGATCAGCCGCGGGCGGAGGAGCTGTTGCGGCAGGTGTTTTCCAACAGTGCGCACGTGCCGGGCCTGTTCGCGCCGCTGCATGTGGAGTTCGGGGTGAACACGCGCTTCGGCAAGGGGTGCTTCATGAACTTCAACTGCGTCATCCTCGATATTGCGGAGGTGACCATCGGGGACGGGTCGATGTTCGGGCCAGGCTGTCAGCTGATTACGGTGGGCCACCCGGTTGAGGATGCAGCGAAGCGGGCTGAGGGGTGGGAGATCGCGAAGCCGGTTCGGATTGGGAAGGACTGCTGGTTCGGGGCGGGTGCGATGGTGATGCCGGGTGTGACGGTGGGCGATCGTTGCGTGGTGGCTGCGGGCACGGTGGTGACGAAGGACGTGCCAGATGACTGTTTGGTGGCGGGGGTGCCGGGCGTCGTGAAGCGGAGGTTTGGCAAGGATGCCTGAGCACGCGTTTGACCTGGGGCGGATTGGTGAGGGGCTGCCCGTCGCGAAGGTGATTGGGGAGCTGCCGCGCACCGGGCCGCTGGTGGTGGAGGCGCCGCCGGGGACGGGTAAGACGACGTTGGTGCCACCGGCGGTGGCAAATATGTGTGGGAAGACGCTGGTGACGGCGCCGCGGCGTGTGGCGGTGCGTTCGGCGGCGAAGCGCCTGGCGGACCTGGATGGGTCGCGGCTTGGGCAGCGGGTGGGCTACTCCATTCGTGGTGAACACCAGGACGGTTCGCTGGTGGAGTTCGTGACGCCGGGTGTGCTGCTGAACCGCCTGCTGCAGGACCCTGGCTTGGAGGGCGTCAACGCGGTGATCATCGACGAGGTGCACGAGCGCGGCCTGGACACCGACCTGGTGCTGGCCATGTGCATGGAGACTGCCCTGCTGCGCGATGACCTGTACCTGTGCGCGATGTCGGCGACGCTGGACGCGCGCCGCTTCGCCGACCACATGGGCGCCGAGGTGCTGTCCACGGAGGCGGCGACCTACCCCGTCGAGGTCGCCTATGCGCCGCACGCTGGGCGGATGCAGGGTTCGCGCGAGTTCTACCGGCATGTTGCCGCCCTCGCGGAGGCGCCGGAGCGCACCCTGGTGTTCGTGCCGGGGGTGCGGGAGGTGGAGCTCGTCGCCAGCTTTCTTGACGACGCCACTCCGCTCCACGGCCGCTTGTCCTCCGCGGAGCAGGACGCCGCGCTCTACGGGGATGCTGCGGTGGTGGTGTCGACGAACGTTGCGGAGTCCTCGGTGACGGTGCCGGGTGTGCGCCGCGTGGTGGATGCCGGGCTTGCCCGGGTGCCGCGGCGGGATGCCCGCGGGATGACGGGCTTGGTGACGGTCTCTGCCGCGAAAAGCAGTGCGGACCAGCGGGCGGGCCGCGCGGGCCGCCTGGGACCTGGCACGGTGGTGCGGGCCTACTCGGAGGCGGACTACCAGCACTTTCAACCGGACGTGGCGCCGGAGATCGCCACGAGTGACCTCACGCAGGCGGCGCTGCAGTTGGCGGCGTGGGCGTCGCCAGACTTGCCGCTGCTGGACCCTCCCCCGGCGCACCACTTGGCCGCTGCGCAGGAGACGCTGCGGCTCATCGGCGCGCTGGACGATCAGCACCGCATCACCGCCCTCGGCGAGAAGCTGGTGCGCATGCCGGTGGACCCGCGCCTGGGCGCGGCGCTGGTGAAGTTCGGCTCGGGCGCTGCGGACACGGTGGCCAAACTCGCCGACCAGCCCGCGAAACGCCTGGCCAGGTTGGTACACACGTCCGCGCCGGTGCCGCCGGGCGATGTGATCGCGGCGGCGTACCCGCAGTGGGTGGCCAAGCGCGACGGGGGCGAGTACCTGCTTGCCTCGGGAACGAGGGCGCGGCTGGACGTGCCGATCGGCGCCCCGGAGTGGATCGCGGCCGCGGAGGTGCAGCGCACAGCGCGGGGTGCGGTGATCCGCGCGGCGGAACCGCTCGCGATGCCGCAGGAGCGCGTCGAGGAGCACGTGCGCGCCTCGCTCGTGGACGGGAAAGTGCGCGCACGCAGGGTCAAAGCCATCGGCGCCATCGAACTGAGCGCCACCCCGATCCGCCCCGAACCCCACGAGGTGGAGGAAGCACTGCGCGACATCAGCTTCGAGGATTTCACGCTTGATAGCGCCGCCCTGGCACTTAAGCAGCGCCTCGACTTCCTGCACGCCACCATCGGCGAGCCGTGGCCGGACGTGACCAAGGGCGACTACTCGCTGGAGGTGGCGCAGTTGGCCAGGGGGGCGTCGATAAGAGAGCTGGACATGCGGCAGGCGCTGATGCGGCAACTGCCGTGGCCGGAGGCCTCAAAGCTCGACGAGCTGGCGCCGACGCGCATCGCGCAAGGCAAACTCGACTACTCGACGGGCCGACCCGTCGTGCGGCTGAAACTGCAGCTGGCGTTCGGGCTGGCGGACTCGCCAGTGATTGGCGGGCAGCGGGTGCTGTTCCACCTACTCTCCCCCGCGGGGCGCGAGCTGGCGGTCACTGACGACCTGCGCAGTTTTTGGAACGGACCCTACCAGGACGTGCGTAAGGAGATGCGTGGGCGCTACCCGAAGCACCCGTGGCCGGAGGACCCGTGGACGGCGACGCCTACTGCTCGGACGAAGCGCACGCTGAATAAATGATGCCACCGCCGACTAGGCCAGCGACCGTCAGCACCGACGCGATGCCGAGGTCCGCATTGCGGCGGTTGTACTGGCGCGGTTTGAGGTGAATCTTGACTGGCTGTGGCAGGTTCGTGATCTGCAAGTTGATGCTGTCCTGCACCGCAACGATTGGTAGCCCCATTTGGGTGGCAAAGCCGAGCGGGATCAGTGCCAGCAGCGGAATGCCCACTGCCAAGGAAGTCTTGGAACACTTCGGCGTGATCTGCTCAAAACCGAGCGGCTTCAGGAAGTCCGGCGCCACGCCTTCATCCGTTCCCGGGTTCGCCACAGCGACTCGGACCGGGATGATTTCCGTGGATTCGTCGCCGTAGTGGGCAACGACTGGCCACTGGTAATCACCAGGATCGACGCCAACAGATGGCGTCAGCTCGATGGAGCCATCGGCTTCAGAAAGGTGCGCCCAGCTGGGGATACTCGTGCCGCTGTACCAGGCTTGGCCCCTCGGCAGCGGTGGGGGTAGTGTTTCCGTACTACCGATAGTTACGGTTGTAACGGGGTAATTGCCCTGCACGATCGCCTGTCCGTGCGCAGTTTCTACCGCCACGGCGTGTGGGGAGGTGCAGGCAAGCATGACTGCACACGCAGCTGCTGTAATCCGGCCACGCATGACCGACCTCCTTCGACGCTTCACGGCTCTCATCATAAGGTAACTTATTCTCCATGACTAATGCCCAATCACACACGGTGACCATGTGGACCCTGGTGTCACTCATTATTGGTTCCACCATTGGCTCCGGCATCTTCGCCTTGCCGCAAAATATTGGCTCCGTGGCGAGCCCCGGCGCAATGCTCATCGGCTGGGTTATCGCCGGAGTGGGCATGCTCTCCATCGCGTTCGTGTTCCAGATCCTGGCGCGGCGCAAACCGCACCTGGACTCGGGCGTATACTCCTACGTGCGCGCTGGCCTCGGCGACTTCATCGGGTTCACCTCTGGCCTGGGCTACTGGTTGGGTTCCGTGATGGCGCAGGTGGGCTACGCCACCCTGTTCTTCTCCACGGTGGCCTACTACTTCGCCCCGCTGAATAACCGGTGGGTGTTGGCCGCGGCGGTGTCCGTGATGACGTGGGGCATCTTCATCATGCTGACCCGCGGCGTGAAGCAGGCTGCCGTGATGAACGTGGTCACCACGGTGGCCAAGCTGGTGCCGATCCTCTGCTTCATCGTCCTGGTCGCCTTCCTCGGCTTCTCCTGGGACAAGTTCACCTTGGACTTCTGGGGCGAGGGCTCGGCTATCCCGTTCTCGCAGCAGCTGCAGGGCATCATGTTGTACACGGTGTGGGTGTTCATCGGTATCGAGGGCGCCTCCGTGTACTCGAAGCAGGCGAAGACCCGCAAGGATGTGGGCCGCGCGACCATCATCGGCTTCCTGTCCGTGCTGTTGCTACTGGTCCTGGTGTCCACCCTGTCCTACGGTGTGCTCACCCAGGAGGAACTGGCGGCGCTGCCGGAGAACTCGATGGGTGCCGTGCTTGAGGCGGTCGTCGGCCCGTGGGGCGGCGTGTTCATCTCTATCGGCCTGTGCCTGTCGGTGCTGGGCGCGTACGTGTCCTGGCAGATGCTGTGCGCCGAGCCGATCGTGCTCATGGCGAACGACGGCCTGCTGCCGCAGTCGCTCGGCGTGGCCAACAAGGCGGGCTCCCCGTTCCGCGCGCAGCTGATCTCCACCGTGGTGATCCAGCTGTTCGTGATCATTTTCTTCGCCAACGAGACGTCCTATAACGCAATGGTGCAGCTGGCGACCATCATGTACCTGCTGCCGTACATCTTCTCCTCGCTGTACCTCATCCTGCTCGCGGTGCGCGGCAAGGGGCTTAACCACCCGAACGCGGGCGTGCGTTTCGACGACTCCGGTCCTGAGGTCACCCGCAGCGACAACCAGCGCCACCTCATCGTCGGCGCGGTCGGTTTCGTGTACTCGATGTGGCTGATCTACGCCGCCGACCCGGTCTACGTGCTCTTCGGCGCGCTCGCCGTGGTCCCGGGCATCATCCCGTACGTGTGGACGCGCATCGCGAACAAGGAGCGCCTCTTCAACAGCTTCGAGTGGGTTGTGGTGGCGATCGTGATCGCGGGCGCTATCGCAGCCGTGGTCGGCCTGGCCAACGGCTCTCTGCAGCTCTAATCGTTTCGGCGGTCCGGGTCCACAGCCAGCTGTGGCCACAGGACCGTCGCGGTGTTTTCGGCGTGCCGTTCGGCGGAGGCCTCACTGAACGCCTGGCGCATAACAATGCCACCGAGCAGCATGCCCACGAAGGCGTACGGGTTGATGTTCGGGTTATACAGGCCCTCGTCCATCCCCTTGCGGATCCCCTCCACCATCCGCTCGAGGATTTCGGTTTCAAGGCGCAGACGCCACTGGGACACGAAGGGCTCCGCGCTAGCGATGATGGAGCCGATCAGCCGCACACCCAGCGTCTCGTCGAGGTAGCGCTGCAGGTCAATCATGTATTTTACGAACTCAGCGCGCGTGGTGGGGAGGTAGATCGGGATCTGGAGCGCGATTGAGTCCAGCGCCGCGGTGATCATCTCGCGGCGGTCAGCGTAGCGGCGGTAGATCGTCGTCTTTGCGACGCCACAATCCGCCACAACCTCGTCGATCGTTACAGAGTGCAACCCGCGATCGCGGGCGATGCTGAGCACCGACGCGAAAATCTTCTGCTCGGTTGCCGCCCTACGAGCCGGCCTAAGAATCTTCTGCTGCTTTTCCACGCCGCCATTATTGCACGAATTCTTGCCACCCAAGCCGCGCGCATAGAACAACTACGAGCGTCAATAAGGCGATTCGGACCAACTTGGACCCGCCCTGCAGCACGGTGCGCGCGCCGAGCTGCGCGCCGATGACGTTCGCGATCGCGAGCGCGATTGCCAGCGACCAGTCCACGTAGCCCCCGGCGATGAACACTCCGAGCGCGCCGATGTTCGTCGCGGTGTTGACCACCTTCGCCATCGCCGCGGACTCGAGGAAGGTCTGGGAGAAGATGGCCGTAAACGCCATGATGAGGAACATGCCGGTGCCGGGGCCGAAGACGCCGTCGTACCCACCGACGAGCAGGGCCACCGCGACGCCGAGCGCCACCCGGCGCGGCGTGATGATGCGGTTGCCCTCCGACCCAAACGAGGGCTTACACACCACGAAGATGCCCACTGCCAGCAGTAACACAATGATGAGTGGGCGTATCACGGAGTCGCTGACGAGCGCGACGGCCAGCGCACCGCCCGCGGAGGCGCACATCGCGGCGAGCGCGAAGCCCCACGTGCAGCGCGGAACCCCGACCTTGCGCACCATGGTGACCGCGGCGGAGGAGGTGCCGGTAAACGCCGCGAACTTATTCGTCGCCAGGACAGCGGCGGCAGGCATGCCTGTGGTGGACATCAACACCGGGATGAGCACCAGTCCACCGCCGCCGATGACGGCATCAATCCAACCGGCGACCAGTGATGCAATCAGCAGGACGACAATCATGCGCTAAAGAGTAGTATCAACAGCCATGCTTCGTTGGTGTGTTGTCGTCCCGGTGTCAATTGCTCTCGGTTGGGCGTTCAGCGCGCTGCACCTTCCGGCCGCGTGGATCCTCGGGGCAATCGTCGCATCGGGCGCGGTGGCGCTGCGCAGCGGACGCGACCTCCCCATCAACGAGCTCCTGTTCACGTGCACACGCGGCGTGATCGGCGTGCTGGCGGCGCTGCCGCTGGTGGGCATCCCCCCGAAGACGCTGTTGCCGTTCCTGCTGCCTGGCCTGCTGGCTGCGGCGAGCATGATCGGGTTGGCCTATGTGGGCGGCGCGGTGCTCGCGCGCAAGGGAATCTCGCAGGAAACCGGGGTGTTGTCGCTGCTCGCGGGCGGTGCGTCGCTCATGCCGGTCATCGCGAAAGAGATCGGTGCCGACGTCCGCTACGTCGCCCTCACGCAGTACCTGCGCCTGCTGGTCGTGTCGATGACGCTACCTGTGGTGGCGGGGTTGCTCACTACCAAGCACGCCTCCGCCACGGAGCATCTGGAGCCCTACTGGTGGATGTGGTTGCTGGTGCCGGCGCTGGTGGCGGTTGGGCAGCCGATCGCGAAGGTGCTGCACATCCCGAACCCGTCGATTTTCGGCCCGATGATCGTCACCGCGGTGGTCGGCTCCTTCATGGACGTGGTCATCGTTCCGCCGGAGCCGCTGAACATCGCAGCGTTCTTGTGCATTGGCTGGGCGTGCGGCGGCGGCCTATCCGTACCTGCCCTGAAGCAGTTCTCCCGCCTGCTGCCGATCACGATCGTCTACATCGCCGCCCTCATGGCAGCCTGCGCCGGACTGGGCTGGCTGCTGGCGCTGTGGCTGAACATCAGCTTCTACGAGGGCTACCTGGCCACCACGCCAGGCGCACTCGAGACGGTGCTGGCACTCACCGCGGAAGGCGGGGTGGGCCCGGCGGTAGTGGCGGTCCAGCTAATCCGCCTGATCTGCATCCTGCTGTTCGCGGGTTACCTGCCGAAGTTGGTCAGTTGGCAGAATCGCAAACGCGACGGCTAGCAGGCTAGTCGTGGTGGTTGAGCACCTCGTGGGCCAGCATGTCCATCGGCATCGACCCGAGCTTGAGCGCCTTGTCGTGGAACTGGCGCAGCGTCATCCCCTGCTCCAGGGCGCTGTCGCGCAGTGAGCACCAGTCGCGGTAGCCGATGGCGTAGCTCGGTGCCTGGCCCGGCCAGCCCAGGTAGCGGTCGAGTTCGAAGGCGATGTGGGACTCCGGCATAGCGGAATTGTCGCGCAGGAACGCCTTGGCGTAGGCGGCGTCCCACACGCCGGTGCCGTCCGGGGTGGCCTTCTTCAGGTGGACGCCGATGTCGATCATGACGCGGGCGAGGCGGAGCCGGCGGGCGTCGAGAAGCCCCATGCGGAAGCCTGGGTCGTCGAAGTGGCCGTGCTCCCCCATGAGCTCCTCAGCGTAGAACGCCCAGCCCTCGCCGTGTGCGGAGTTCCAGCACGCCGTGCGGCGCCACAGGTTGAGGTCGTTGCGCTGCATGAGCGCGGTGCCGATCTGCAGGTGGTGGCCCGGGATGCCCTCGTGGAAGACGGTGGTGAGCTCCTGCCAGGTGTGGAACACCTCCTGGCCCTCCGGCACTGACCACCACATGGTGCCGGGGCGGATCAGGTCGTCGGACGGCGGGGTGTAGAAGATGCCGCCGGAACCGGCGTGGTCAATCGCGCACTCCACCTTGTGCAGGCCCTCCGGAATGGTGACGTCGACGCCGTCGAGGTCCCGCATGACCTGCTCGTTGACGGAGTTCATCCACTCCAGCAGGGCGTCGGTGCCGCGCAGGGTGTAGCGCTCTTCCTCGTTGAGGCGCTTGTACGCGCCCAGGATGGTGGCGTCCGGGCCGTAGAGCTTCTGCGCGAGCGCGCGCTGCTCAGCAACGGTTTCCTTCAGCTGCTCCTTGGCCCAGGTGTAGGCCTCGTCGAGGTTGATGTCGCGGCCCAAGAAGAACTCGGAGAAGAGTTCGTAGCGGTCGCGGCCGACGGCGTCATCATGGCGGCCGTGTGGTGCGAGCTCGGTGGACAGCCAGGTGGCCATCTCGTCGAAGGCAGCCTTCGCCTTCTCGACGACGGCCGAGTCCTCCGGCAAGCCCAGCTGGTCGAAGACGCTGTCGCCATCGGCGAGGTCGCCGCACTGCTTGATCACGGCTTCGATCTGGCGGTACGCAGGCACATTGCCTGCCGACGCCGCCTCCGAAAGCGACGCGCGATAGCCCGCGAGCGCCGCCGGCACCTTGGACAGGCGCGCCTCGATGTGCTCGAAGTCCTCTTTGCTCACCTTCGGCATCAGCGCGAAGGAGTCGCGGATGGTCTGCACCGGCGAATCGATGTTGTTGAGCTGGCGCAGGTCCTCGCCCTGGTGGTGCAGCTCCAGCTTGAATGCCATCCGGTCGCGCAGCAGCGAAGCGGTGAGGTTGTCGACGTCGTCGAAGTCGTCTTCGTCGTCGGAGGCGTCCGTGGAGTCGTTGAGCGCGTCGACATCGGCGACGACGTCACGGATGCGGTCGGCGACTTCGCCGTAGTACTCGGGGCTGAAGTCCTGCAGGTCGCAGTCGTGGCCTTCGAGGCCGATCTCCGTTGCCAGGGTAGGGATCAGCTCGGCGAGGTCGTAGAGAAAGTCTTCGCAGGTGGCGTCGAGTAGCGAAGGCTCGCGTTCTGACTCAGACGCGTGCTCCTCAAGCAAAGGATTGGTCATGGGTAGGCAGTGTAACCGAGGGACACGCTGAACGTGCACCTCTACACCCCATACAAACCGCATTGTCTACCGAAACGGCCCACTCTAGCTCGATAACTGGACAAAGCGGTCTACTACCGGTACATATATTCACATGCCTGCGACACGGACAGCGTTCCATCACCCAACAACCCCCGCCGCCAAGTGCCTGCACCTCATTCGCCTGCAGGAACAGTGCGTGCGACGCGACCTGATCGCAGCCACCGGCCTCTCGCAGCCCACCATCACTCGCGCCGTCACCGCGCTGGCAAACTCCGGCTACATCGTGGAACGCGGCGACCTGTCCGAGTCCACCGGCCGGGGCAGGCCCACCATGCCACTCGAGCTCGGGGAACCAAACTCGCTGTACGCCGGGGTGGCCGTCGGCACCTTGAGCACCTACATCGCGCTGTTCGACCTCAAGGGGCGCACTCTGCGCAGCATCGATGTGGACATCCCCGTCGCGCACATGAGCCCGGATGACTTCGTGCAGCACATCATGGCCGGGCTACACCGCCTCAGCGCCGGGATGGGCCGCCCGCTCGCAACCGTCGGCGTGACCACCTCGGGCACCGTCAACGAGGACGGCGAGGTCACCGCGGCAAACCTCGGCTGGCACGGGGTACCGATCCGCCAGCAGATGCGGGAGCAGTTCGGCGTGCCCGTCGAGGTGGTCTCCATCAGCCAGGCGATCGTCGGCTCGGAAATGCAGTCGAGCCTGGACATCGACACCCCGCCGGTGATGGCGCTGTTCGCCGACGACTCGCTGGCCTGCGCAATGTCCACCCCGACCGGCGTGATGGCCATCGACGTCGCCAGCGATCACCTGACCACGCAGGGCCTGCTCAACGCCGTTGCGCAGCCCGCGATGCACTCGCTGCCGGAGGTCGTCACGCTTGCGGAGCAGCTGCCGGCCACGCGTCAGGCGCTCGACCAGCGCGCACGCGGCCTCGGCTCACTCGTGGCCACGCTTGCCGACGCCCACACCCCCAGCACCGTCGTCGTCGCCGGCAGCGCCTTCATCGACGACCCGCAGGCGCCCGCCACGTTCGCCCGAACGGTGGTCAGTGAGGCCGAGCGCGCCCCGAAGCTGCGCATGATCCCTTCGCACCGCGAGATCGTGCGGGACATCGCACGCGCGGTTGCGCTGGATAAAGTGCTGCGCGAACCACTCTGTCTAGTTTAGATTTGACGCGTTTCTAGAGGATAGGTGTAGGATTTAGCTTCGTTTAGTACAGATCAGTCTATAAACCTACACCTGGAGACGTTCATGCACCTTCCAAAGTGGATGACCGGGTTCGGCGCCCAAGTTATCGCCGGCCTGATCATCGGCCTCATCCTGGGGCTCATCGCCGCGGCCAACGACATCACCTGGCTCAGCGAGACGCTCAGCTGGGTCGGCAGCGCCTACGTGCAGCTGCTGAAGCTGCTCATCCCGCCACTCGTGTTCACCGCGGTGGTCACCTCTATCGCGAACCTGCGCAAGGTCACCAACGCCGCGCGCCTTGCCTGGCAGACCCTGCTGTGGTTCGCCATCACCGCGTTCTTCTCGGTGATCATCGGCATCATCGTCGGCGCCGTCATGCAGCCCGGCGCGAACTCGTCTGTCGACGCCTCCTCCGCCGCCGAACCAAGCGGTTCCGGCTCCTGGCTCGGCTTCCTGAACACCGTCATCCCGTCGAACTTCTTCGGGCTTGGTGTCAAGGTCTCGGAGACGAGCGCCTCGGTGAACTTCAACGTGCTGCAGATCCTGGTGATCTCACTGCTCATCGGCGTGGCCGCCATCAAGGCGGGCAAGGCCGCGGAGCCGTTCCTGCAGTTCTCCGCCTCTTTCCTGGAGGTCATCCAGGTGGTGCTGTGGTGGATCATCCGCCTTGCCCCGATCGGTTCGGCGGCGCTCATCGGTAAGGCCGTGGCCACCTACGGTTGGGAGGCTCTGGGCAACCTCGGCCAGTTCGTGCTGGCGATCTACGTGGGCCTCGCGCTCGTGATCTTCGTGCTGTACCCGGCGGTACTGGCCGTCAATAAGGTGCCGGTCGGTGGCTTCTTCCGCCGCGTGTGGCCGGTGACCACCCTCGGCTTTGTCACCCGCTCCTCCATGGGCGTGATGCCGGTGAACCAGCGCACCGTCGAGGAGTCGATGGGCGTGCCGCGCGAGTACGCGGCCTTCGCAATGCCGCTCGGCGCGACCACGAAGATGGACGGCTGCGCCTCCATCTACCCGGCGATCGCGGCCCTGTTCGTCGCGCAGTTCTACGGCCTCGACCTGGGCGCGACGGACTACTTGCTCATCGTGATCGTGGCCGTGCTCGGCTCCGCGGCGACCGCGGGCACCACGGGCGCGACCGTCATGCTCACGCTGACGCTGTCCACCCTGGGCCTGCCACTGGCTGGCGTGGGCCTGCTGCTGGCGATCGAGCCGATCATCGACATGGGGCGTACCGCCGTCAACGTCACCGGCCAGGCCGTCGTCGCCGCCATCGTGGCGAAGCGCGAAGGCATCCTGGACGAAAAAATTTGGGACGCCGCAGAAGACGGCGCCCCAGCTCCCCAGCGGGTATAACGCGAGCTTACTGCTCGACCGCTGCCCCACCACTGGTGGCGCGCAGCGCGCCGATCACGAGCTCTAAAGCCGCGCGAACGTTTTCTACGCGTCGCGCGGTTTCTTCATGTTCACGGTCGCGCAGCATGCCATCGATCAGGATGTCCTGTGTTCCGGCAGCCATGAAGCGGGCCGTGTCGCGCAGCGTTTCCTCCGTCAGGCCAATTTCTTCGCCTGCCTCGATCTGGGTGTAGATCTTCTTCAGGTAGGCATCCGCCAGAATGTTGCAGATCTTGTCGTTGAGGTTGCCGTGCACCGAGGAGTTGATCAGGTGCTTGACCGCCTTGTCGTAGCGCTCTAGGTGCTTCACCAGCCGCGCTACCTGGTCCGGGTACGTCTCGTCGATCACGATGTCGTCAACAAACGACTTGTACGCAGGGAGGCAAATGTCGCAGGCTGCGGCCAGGATGAGCGCGTCCTTGTCGTGGAAATGCTCGTAGCAGGCCTGTCGGCTGACCTGCGCGTACTTCACAATCTGGGACAACGAAAGCTCATCCACCCGGTAATGGAGCAGCAGTTCCTTCGTTGCGTTCAGTAACGCCGTGCGCGTACGAACCGCGCGCGGGTCCATACTAAGTTCACGTGGTGTCATGAATGCAGGATACATCACTGAGGCAAGCTCATTGCCCTACCAAACACCCCAAACACACCCATCGCGCGCTTGACGGCTTCCTCGTAATTCTCGGACTCAGTCGCCGACTTCATAAAGATTGAAAACGCGCCGGAGCACAGGTAAGAAGCCACGTCGGCAGCTTCTTCGTCGGTCATCGGGACGACCTCGGCGCGCATCGCCGTCACCATGTCGTGCAGCATTGGCATCTCGGGCGTGGTGAAGCAAGCCATCAGCGTGGCGTGGGCCGGGCCGTTAATCACGTGGCTCAAGAGGCAACGAACCTCGGCAAGCTGCGAGAACAGCGCCTCCAGCGCAGGAGGCATCTCGCCGGTCTTCTTATACGTCTCGATGTAATCGTTCACCGCGGGAGCCATCGCGCGCTGGATTGCCGCCTTGACGGCGGCGTCGCGGTCCTTGAAGTGCTCGTAGAAGACCTGGCGGCTCATCCCTGCCGCGTTCACAATCTGGGACACCGTGATGTCCTCAACCCGGTGCTCATTCAACAACTCGGTAGTTGTCTTGATGATCGCGTTCCGCGTCTTCACAGCGCGGGGGTCCTGGCTGAGTTCTCTTCGAGTCATACGACACCAACTCCTCTCTGGATGCCCACAAAAGCACCTAATATGCCAGACATGAACCTACATAGCGCAACAGTGGATCTCTTACGAACCCTTATCCAAAATACGTGTGTCAACGATCTTTCCCCTACTTCGGGGGGAGAATACCGCAACGCGGCCACGCTCGAATCATTTTTCGACGGCGCTCCCGTGCGCATCCAAAAGTATGAACCCGCAGATGGGAGGATGTCCATCGCGTTCACCGTCGAGGGTACCGACCCCTCCGCGGAGCCCCTCACGCTGCTCGGCCACACGGACGTAGTGCCCGTCGATAAGGAGCAGTGGACGCACGAACCCTTCGGCGCTGAAATTATCGACGGCCGACTCTACGGCCGCGGCGCCACCGACATGCTGTACATCACCGCCGCGATGGCCGCCGCCACCCGCGACGTGGCCCTGAGCGGGAAACGCCCGCGCGGCACGCTGACCTTCGTGGGCGTGGCGGACGAGGAGGCGCGCGGCGGGCTCGGCGCCGGGTACCTCTCGCAGCTCGACCCGGAGCCGTTCAGCTGGAAGAACTGCCTCTCGGAGGAGGGCGGCTCCCACCTGCCGGTGCGCGACGGCTCGGACGCGATCGTCGTCGTCATTGGTGAGAAGGGCGCGGCCCAGCGCCGCCTCGTGGTGCGCGGGGACGCCGGCCACGGCTCCGCCCCGCACGGCCGCGACATGGCCGTCACCAAGATTGGTGAGGTTGCTCGCCGCATCGCGTCGGTGCAGCCCTCCGTGACCACCGAGCAGCCGTGGCCGGACTACATCCGCGCCTGGAAGTTCGACCCCGAGACCGAGGCCGCCCTGCTACGCGGCGAGGGCTACGAGGCGCTCGGCGACCTGGCGCGCTACTCGCACGCCATGAGCCACCTGAGCATCGCGCCGACGGTGCTGCGCGCGGGCGAGGCCATCAACGTACTGCCGTCCATGGCCTACATGGAGCTGGACATCCGCCCGCTGCCCGGCCAGAGCCAGGAGTGGATCGACGAGCAGCTGCGCGAGGCGCTCGGCGACCTGGCCAGCGAGGTGGAGATCCAGCACCTCATCACCGAGGACGCCACCATCTCCCCCACCGACTCGCCGCTCTATCAGGCGATCTGCGAGACCTACGCCGAGTTCTTCCCCGACGCCGTGGTGGTCCCGACCATCGCCGCCGGCGGCTCGGACCTGCGCTTCGCGCGCCGCAAGGGCGGGGTGGGCTACGGGTTTGCGATGCACGCCCGTGAGCGTCACCTGGGTCAAGTGCTGGATTTGCTGCATGGCCACGACGAATACGTGGATATCGGGGACGTTCACCTCACCGTGGACGCCTACCGCAGCCTGATTCGGCGCTTCCTCGGCGCCTAAACGGGTGTGACAGATGGGACTGGTGTGACATACTGGCGAGCATGAAAATTCGTACAGCTGCACTCACTGCACTCATGGCCGCCACGCTCTCAACTGGTGTGGCTGGCGCAGACGCCATCGACGACGCCCTGGCAAAGCTGCCCGCAGGCCAGATCTCCTGCGACCAGGCATCTCGCTACTGGACCAACGACGCCGACTTCAACGCCAAGAAGCGCCAGGCCCAGACCATCGCAGCCTTCGACCGCCGCGGCCCGCAGATCCAGGCCGCGCTCGGCCGCGTGGAGGAAGCCGCCAACCGCTGCGGCCTGCGCGGCACCACGGGCGCGCCTGCAAATAAGCAGCAGCCTGCGCAGCAGAACGCCCAGCCAGCGCAGCCTGCCCAGCAGAATGCCCAGCAGAATGCCCAGCCCGCCCCCGCACCCGCACCGCAGGGCACACCAGTGATCACGCTGGCACCCGCCAACGTGCCCACCTTCGACATGCCGGTCGCGGGCGCGGTCACGCTGCGCCTGCCAGACCTGTCCGTCATTGCCCGGGAGCTGCTGGCCAAGTACGCACCGGGTTCCTCCCTGCCGTTCTAGTAGCTATACAGCAGACCACTCGTAGCAGGTCTCGCCCCCGGACGTGATGCGCACGCCCGGCGCGGGATCGAGCCAGGCGGTCACCGTCGCGCGTTCCGAACCGGATTCGAGCGCCACGGTGATCGCCTCATTTGTTTTGTCGGTCACCTCAAGGGTGGCGGTTTCGAGCCAGCGGTGGCGGCGTCGAAAAGCGATGAGCTTCTTGTGCTCCTCGAAGATCCACTGACCCAGGCTCGAAAGCTCTGCGGGGCTGGCTGGCAGCGGCGGGCGCACCGGGTCGTCGGCGGCGAACCCCTCCCCGCGCAGGCCCTCGAAGCCCTGCTCATCGCCGTAGTAGATGCTGGGCATGCCGGGCAGCGCCATGAGCAGCGCCGTGGCCACGAGCGCGCCATCCTGCCCCACCTTCGAGGCAATCCGGTCCACATCGTGGTTGCCGACGAACGTATTCGGCACCATGTGCTCGCACAGGTCGCGGTGGCGACCCAGCGCGTGGTCAAGCTCCCAGAAGTTCACGTCCTTGATGGAGGACCACAGGGCCTTCCACAGCTCGTACTGGGTGACGGTGTCCAGAGTGCCCGCCGCGGCGATCTCGGCGTAGTCGCCGTGGATGACCTCGCCAAGGAAGAGCGCGTCCGGGAAGCGCTCGCGCACGCGCGCCAGCACGGTGCGCCAGAACTCCGGCGGCACCGAGTACGCCACGTCCAGGCGCCAGCCCGTGATACCTCGCTCGAGCCAGTAGCACATGACGTCGGTGACCAGGTCCGCCACGCGCGGGTCCTCGTGGTGGAGGGTGGCCAGCTCACCATGCCCCTCCCAGTCCGTGTCGCCGGCCAGGCCCTGCGCGACCAGCGGGTGGGCGCGCGCGACGTGGTTGAACACGCCGTCGAGCATCACGTGGATGCCACGCTCGCGGCAGGCGGCCATCAGGTGGTCGAAGTCCTCGTTGGTGCCCAGGCGCGGGTCGATCTGGAAGTGGTCAAGGGTGTCGTAGCCGTGGGACACCGATTTGAAGATCGGGCCGAGCAGCAGCCCGTTGCAGCCGAGCTCGATCAGGTAGTCCAACCAGGGCTCGAGCTGCCGCAGGCGCGGCGCTTCGTCGTGCTCCTCGCGGATCGGTGCGCCCGTGGCGCCCAGCGGGTAGACGTGCCACCAGATAATGTCTGACGCGGACAAGTTCCTCACACTTTCTATTGAGCAAAGCTCAGTACTGTAGGGTGGTGTCCATGACACAACCACGACGGAGGCTCAGCGTCGAGCAACGCCAGGAAGAAATCCTCGCCGCTGCCACGGACATCTTCTCCACCACACCTTACGTGGAAGTCTCCACCCAGGACATCGCCGACGCCTGCGGTGTGTCCCAAGGCCTCCTCTTCCACTACTTCGAATCCAAGGCTGGGCTCTACACCGCCTTCCTCAAGGCACACACCCAGCCGCTTTTCGACGACCACCTCGACCCCAACACCGACACCCACGAAGCTCTGCGCAGCACCCTGGAGCGCTACCTCAACCACGTCGCCGAGCACCCGTTCGTGTGGCTGGCCGGTCGCCGCGGCGGCGCCGAACCCACCGAAGCAATCAACCTGCGCATTGAGATGCGCGACGCCTCCGTCGAAACACTGTGCTCCCTGCTGGGCCGCGACGACGAGCACGCCGCACGCGCCGCCTCCGGGATGCTTGGCTTCCTCGACGCCGTCTGCATCGACTGGGTCGACGAAAGCTGCCCCGCCCCCGAGCGCGACGACATCATCACCACCGCCATCGGCGCACTCACGGGGGCACTCGCCGCTACACAGAAGTAGTACTTCAAGAGGTCTATCCCCTAAACTTTGCGCATGCATAAGTTGACCTCCGGCGCCCTCGTTGTCGCCCTGACCGGCACCGCCGTCACCGTCCCCGCCACCATCAACCCCACTGCCCACTACGCCGAAGCGCAAGGCCTCCTCGGCCTCGGCGGGCAGGCGTTGCAGGGGCTCGTCGAAAAGGGCGAAGCCAAAGTCGCCGAACTCGAATCCCAACTATGGAAAGCCGAGCTAGCGCTCAAGGGCGCGCAGGCCCTCATGGAAATGAAGCGCTGGGGCGTCGCCCTCGCCATCGGCGAGGAGAACAAGAAAGCCAAGCAAGCCGAGTACGACCAGCAGAAACTACTCGTCGACTCCGCCGAGCTCCTCGTACGCACCACCAAGACCTCCCTCGACGCCGCGCGCAAGACACTCGCCGTGACCAAGAAGCAGCTCGAGGACTTCAACGGCAAAGACCCATCCGCCTACGAAGACGCCCCCGAACCCGACACCAAACCCCTCACCCTGCCCACCAACCTGCGCGAGGCACTCGAGAGCATCACCGCGCAGCAGGAGGCAGTGGCCAAGCGCCAAGCACTTTTCGACGAAGCCGACTCCGCCTACACCAAACGCAAAAAAGAAGTCGACTCCAGCTGGTTCAGCTGGCTCGCCCCCTCCAACACCAAGGAGCTCGAGGGCCTGAAGAACCGTCGCGACGCCCGCAAGGCCAAACTCGACCTCGAACAAGCCCGCCTGGACAACATCACCCGCTCCATCGAAATCTTCGAAACCGTCGAAGCAGCAACGCCTTCGCACGAGGGCCACGGCGCCGACCGCTACGACGCCACCACCCCCACCAACATCGACGACGCTTCTCGACAGCTCGAGTTCGCCAACAGCACCCTCGAAGCCGCCACCCACCGCAAAGCCAACATCGAAGCCAACCTCGCCGCACTTACCGGATGGCAAGAGCGCAACCCCTTCACCGGCTTCTGGCACAACGCCGACAAGTGGACCCTCGAACGCGCCCTCCGCGCCGCGGACAACGAAATCGCCGACGCCACCAAACGCATCGCCGACAAAGCCGCAGCGCTCGAAGCGCTCAAGGAGGAGGCTGTGGCTCCGACTGAGCCTTCTGAGGTGGTGGAGCCTTCTGCTGAGCCTTCCATGGCTGCCGAGCCGACTGAGGCTTCTGAGGTGGTGGAGCCTTCTGAAGCTTTGGAGCCTTCTGCCGAGCCGACCGAGGCTTCCGCCGCACGGACTACGGAACCATCGGAATCTGCAGCAGCGCCCGAAGCTTCTGAACCGGCCGCCGAGCCAACCACCGAGCTGTCCGCGGCAACCTCAACACCAGCGACAACGTCTACGCCAACTTCGGAAGAGTCCGCCCCGCGGACACCTGAGGCTTCTGAAAACGTCGAACCCGCGGACACTTCCGCCGAACCCGAAGACCAAATCGATATCGACGAACTCACCCAGAACCTCGACGAAGCAAAGAAACTCGAGCAGGACATGCTCGATCTGCAGAAGCTGCTACAGCAGTACATCAACAAGCCTGAGACGGCCGAGCCGACCGAGTCGACCCAAGCTGAGGCATCCGAGCCGTACGAGGCTGAAGCACCCGAGGCCGAGGTCTCACCAACGACCGTGACCGAAGTGTCCGCGGCAACCGCAGCACCAGCAACAACGGCTGTCCCAACCTCGTCGGAGGTGTCCGCCGCGCGGACAACCGAAACGACTGAACCGACCGCTGAAGATTCTCCCGAGCGGACAACTACTTCAGCAAAGCTGTCCACGGTAACCGTCGTCCCAGCAACCTCGTCCAAGGTGTCCGCCCCGCGGA
>NZ_JAGPYT010000012.1:0-66841 GCF_024453995.1 Corynebacterium sp. CCUG 51687
CAAAAGTCAATGCAATCAAAAAAATAAAAAGTACATTGGCACACTATCGAGTTCTCAAACAACAACCGCACACCCAAACACACCACAAAACACAGTGGCGCATTCAAAGCGACGAAGATTGACACTAACAAAACATTCTCAACAACGCAAACACGCGCCGCATCACAGAACCTATTTCATTATGTCGGCCAGCGGTAGTTTTCCTAACCGCCATCTCACCAACCAACTCTTTACCGAGTCTGTCTGGCGGGGCGTTGTCGGTCTCGCTGACTCACATAAAGTTACACACACACCAACAACAACACAAATTGGCTGGTAGAAGTAGTTTATTGAGAAGGCGCTAACGGATCAGATTGCGTTCCCCTAACGCCTTCTCAAGGAGTTAGAAAAGGACAAAGATCAGAAGCGTGATTAGGAATGCCGCCACGGATTCTATGGTCTGCTGCAGCGTCCAAGTTTTCAGTGTGGTCTTGACGTCCATCCCAAAAAGACGGCCCACAAGCCAGAAGCCGGAGTCGTTCACTAGAGAGCAGCAAACCGAACCGGCCGCACACGCCAATGTAATTGCGACGATCTGAATTTCCGAGTAGCCGCCAGCCAGTACTGCTGGAGCCATCAATCCGGCCGTGGTTGTCAGCGCTACAGTTGCAGATCCCTGCGCAACGCGCATGATCACCGCTACCAAGTACACAGCGAGGATGACTGGAATTCCTAGTCCTTGCATGAGATCCGCGATGGCATCGCCGATACCAGACGCACGAAGAACTCCGCCGTACATGCCACCGGCACCAGTAATGAACACAACGGATGCAATTGGCCCTAACGCCGAATCGACGAGTTTTTCCAGCGCCGAACCCTTCACCCCACGTGAGGTCCCGAGCACTGGAAGCGCGACGAGAACCGAAATCAACAGCGCAATACCGGACTTTCCAAGGAACGTGAACGCCTGCGCCCAGGTTTCGTCACCTGTAATTGCGCCAGATTTCGTCGCAAAGTCGACACCCGTGTTCAGGAATATCAACAGCATCGGGAGCAGCAGAATCGTAATGACAGTGCCTGTTTTCGGCAATGACTTAATATCGCTGTCGTCCGAGTTGAAAACGGCGTTTGCTACTGACGTAAACGGGAACTTCTTTGCGCAATACTTACCCCACAAAAGGCCCGAAACATAAAACGTTGGAACTGCAACAATCAAGCCAAAAACGATCAGCAGACCAAGGTTTGTGTCGAAGAATGTCGAAGCAGCGACTGGTCCTGGATGCGGAGGCACGAAGACGTGCATGACAGAGAATGCAGCAACCGTCGGAATTGCGTAGAGCAAGATTGGTCCACCGATACGAGCGGCAACTGCGAAAATGATCGGCAGCATGACAACGAGGCCGGCGTCGAAAAACATTGGGAAGCCAAGCAAGAGCGAGGCCACACCAAGCGCCATCGGCGCTCGCCGCTCGCCGAACCTATCGATCATCGTGTTGGCGAGGACTCTAGCGCCACCGGAGTACTCAATAAGTTTGCCAAGCATCGCGCCCAAACCGACAAGAATACCGACGTCGCCAAGTGTGGAACGGAAGCCGCCCATCACAACGTCATACAGTTCTCCTGTTGGAATGCCTGCCACGATAGCGGTCAAGACAGACACAAGAATCAGCGTGACGAACGCATGGACCTTGAACTGAATAATGAGCAAAAGAATGAGGGCAATGCCGACCGCAGCGATCCCCATTAAGGGGCCGGCCGACAACGTCTGTTCCCAAGTTTCCATGAGCTATCCTGTCTCTTCTCAAGCGAGGCTTCAAGGCCGTATCGACGCACCGATCTACGGGGCGTCAATACGGAAAACTGGCTATAGCGTTAGAATACACATACTTCAGTGGGCGATCGTGCACTGCATCAATGTCAGGGCGACGCTTTCTTTAGCTACCCCCACTCGTGAAGCATCAAGGAGGGAAGAACATGCATGAAGCAGAGAAGCTACCCCCGGCGCACCTCATCCTTATGGGAGTGTGCGGAAGTGGAAAGACCACCATCGCCGAGATTCTTGCGCAGAGATCCGGCTTTGAACTCGTCGAGGCTGATGAGTTTCATCCGGCGGAAAACGTCGAAAAGATGAGTCAGGGCCAACCTCTCACCGACGAGGACCGCTGGCCGTGGCTTGAGAAACTCTCGAACTGGCTTCAAAAGCAAGACAGTGCTGGAAAGCGAACCGTCGTTACATGTTCAGCGCTGAAACGCATTTATCGCGACAAGCTCCGACTAGCCGACGTACCCCTTATATTTGTGCACCTAGACGGGCCGCGTGAGCTACTGCTGAAACGACTGAGCCACCGTACGGATCACTTCATGCCTGCTTCAATGTTGGATTCCCAGCTAGATACGCTTGAATCGCTCCAACTGGACGAGCTGGGTTTCGCTGTGGATATCGATGACACTCCCGAGGGCATCGCAGCAACCATCATGGAAAGACTTAACGCGGTGGCATAGGCTTCTGCTCTACCACCGCGTTGCTTTCAGATGCTGTCACCTGCGCCTAGCTGCGCTTCACGCCTGCGAATGTCTTCTTACCACGACGCAGCACGAGCCAGGTTCCATGCAGAAAATCATCCACGGATGGAACCCAGTTCTCATCTACTACACGCTCGTTGTTGGCGTAAATGCCGCCTTCCTTCAGCGATCTACGGGCAGCACCCTTCGAGTCGGCCAAGCCGGAGCCGACCAGCATGTCCACGATGCTGACTTCAGCTCCAGCCGCGACCTCGAACACATTCGTCTCGGCAACAGCGCTGGCCAAGGTACACTCATCGAGATCAGTCAGATCTGCTTTACCGAATAGCGCCTGGGACGCTAACTCAACGGCCTCACGAGCTTCGCGGCCATGGACGAGATCTGTCATCTCTTGCGCCAACCGCTTCTGTGCCTCTCGCTTAAATGGTCGCTCTTCGACCTCGACGGCAAGAGCATCCAGCTCTTCCTTATCGAGAAACGTGAACCACCGCAGGTACCGGATCACATCGGCGTCCGCCGCATTAACAAAGTACTGGTACCAGGTGTACGGGCTGGTCATTTCTGGGTCAAGCCACAACGAACCACCGCCGGTGGACTTGCCAAACTTCTTGCCCTCGGAGTCCGTCACAAGCGGAACGGTTAACGCATGCACGCGCTCCGAATCCATGCGTCGGTTCAGATCAACACCAGCAACCAGGTTGCCCCACTGGTCGCCACCACCAACCTGCAGCACACAATTGTGCGTACGACGCAACTGTACAAAGTCATGTGCCTGCAACAGCATGTACGAAAACTCGGTAAAAGAAATCCCGTCGTTTTCCAGGCGACGCTTCACGGTATCACGACTCAGCATTGTGGAGAGCGAAAAATGCTTGCCGACGTCCCGAAGGAACTCGATGACCTTCCAGTCCTTAATCCAATCATTATTATTCAGCAGCAGCGCACCGTTCTCACCGTCAAAATCGACGAACTTTGACAGCTGGCTTCCAATTCGCTCGGCCCAATCTGCCACAGTGTCATCGGAATTCATCGTGCGCTCGCCCACGTCACGCGGGTCGCCTATCTTGCCGGTAGCACCACCTGCTAGCACAATTGGCCGGTGTCCAGCGAGTTGGAACCTGCGCAGCATCAGCAGCGGCACCAGGTGACCTGCATGTAGTGAAGGGCCTGTCGGGTCGAAGCCACAGTACAACGTGATAGGCTTCTGCGTTTCTTCACGCAACGCCTCCAGATCCGTGTGCTGATTGATCAGGCCACGCCACTCGAGTTCGTCGATAATGTTTGCGTTAGTCATGAAATTCCTTTCAGAGAGTCGTCTTCCCAGCGTCGTTACTTGTGGGTGTTTGTATAGGGAACTGCTTCGTCGATTAGCAGGACTGGGATACCATCGTCGATCCGATACGCGACACCAATGCGTTCATTCACCAGCAACTGTTCGTCTTCCTTATACTCAAGCGGCCCTTTGTCTTGCGGGCACACCAGTACGTCGAGAAGTTTGGGATCAAGACTCATGCAGTTGAGCTTACCTCACCCTTGTTAGTCACTTATCGACGCCACCACTACAAAAAGTGGAAACGCCCACCGAAAGGTGGGCGTCGCAAATGCGGTACCGATTTTAACCCCGCACAGGCTTCTCTGCCCACGCTCGATACTTCCTATTTGCCTCCGCTACGCGTACACGCTGTTCTTCTACCCGTGGGCCGGCGGTTCCACCGCGTGTATCGCGCGAGCTCACAGCACCCTCAATCGTGAGCACGTCACGGACACCTGCGTTAAGTCGAGGGTCTACGCTCGCGAGCTCCTCATCTGTCAAGTCAATAAGGTTGACGCCTCGGGACTCCGCGATGCGTACGCATGCTCCGGAAGCTTCGTGCGCCTCTCGGAATGGCACACCCTGGCGAACCATCCACTCTGCCAAATCGGTAGCAAGCGTGAATCCCGCAGGTGCAATCTCACGCATTCGATCACCATGGAACTTGAGAGTCGAGACCAACCCGGTAAACGCTGGCAGAAGAATGTTGAGCTGGTTTACGGAATCGATTACCGGCTCCTTGTCTTCTTGCAAATCGCGGTTATACGCGAGAGGCTGCGCCTTAAGAGTGGCCATCAATCCGGTAAGGTTGCCGATTAACCTACCTGACTTGCCTCGGGCAAGCTCCGCAACGTCTGGGTTCTTTTTTTGCGGCATGATCGAAGAACCAGTCGACCATGCGTCGTCCAACGTGACGTAACCGAACTCTGGCGTCGACCAGGCGATAATCTCTTCCGCAAAGCGGGACACATCCACTGCAATCTGGGCTAGAACGTAGGCCGCTTCGGCTGCGAAATCACGCGAAGCTGTGCCGTCCAGTGAGTTGTCGGTTGCTTCATAGAAGCCAAGTTCTTCCGCAATCGCCTCCGGGTCTAGGTGCAACGAAGAACCCGCCAAAGCGCCAGAGCCGTACGGCGACACAGCCAACCGCTTGTCCGCATCCTGAATCCGCTCCAAGTCACGCAACAGCGGGTGTGCGTGAGCGAGCAACGAGTGTGCGAGCAAAATAGGCTGCGCAGCCTGGAAGTGGGTCTTACCCGGCATGATGATATCGGGATGTGCAGCCGCCTGTGCAACGAGAGCATCGATGAGATCCGTAATGTGCAGAGCAACACCGCGCAGGGCATCACGAACCCACATCCGGAACATCGTTGCCACCTGGTCATTCCGCGAGCGCCCTGCACGCAGGCGCCCTCCTACCTCAGGACCTACTCGGTCGATCAGGCCGCGCTCCATTGCGCCGTGAACATCTTCGTCCGTCGGTTCGGGAACAAACGCACCACTTGCAACGTCTGCGCCGAGTTGCTCAAGCCCCTCGAGCATGGTCTTCAGGTCTTCGTCCGAAAGAAGTCCTGCACGGTGCAAGACTTTTGCGTGAGCTTTCGATGCCAATACATCATAAGGCGCAAGCACCCAATCGAAGTGCGTCGATACGCTCAGCGCGAACATCGCCTCAGAAGGGCCGCCAGAAAACCGACCGCCCCACAGCGCGCCTTCATTCGTCTTATGCTGCTGCATAACTTCCAAAGCTCCCTGCTATTTCGCTTCGCGATCGCGCTTGTTCGCGATCTGCGATGACAAACCATGCAAACGGACGAAGCCCTTAGCGTAGGTCTGGTCGAAAGTGTCGCCTGTGTCGTACGTCGCGAGGTTGAAGTCGTACAGGGAGTGGTTGGAGCGGCGGCCATTGACCACTGCCTTACCTGCATGCATTTCCATGCGGATGTCCCCAGTGACGTGCTCCTGTGTCGACTCGATGAACGCATCCAGGGAGCGCTTGAGCGGACCGAACCAAAGACCGTCGTACACTTCCTCCGACCAGCGCGCGTCGATAAGTCGCTTGTAGCGAGCCAACTCGCGCTCAATCGTAACGTCCTCGAGCGCCTTGTGCGCCGTAATCAGAGCGACCGCACCTGGCGCTTCGTAAATCTCACGGGACTTAATGCCAACCAAGCGGTCTTCGACCATATCCAGACGACCGATGCCCTGCGCACCAGCGCGACGGTTCATCTCTTCGATTGCTTCCAACATCGTTACCGGGCGGCCGTCGATTGCAACCGGCTTGCCTCCCTCGAACGAGATAATGACTTCGTCAGGCGCATTGCCCATCGAAGGGCTTTCCGTGTAAGCGTATAGATCCTTCGTCGGCGCGTTCCAGAGGTCCTCCAAAAAGCCTGTCTCTACCGCGCGCCCCCAAACGTTTTGGTCAATCGAGAATGGCGAAGCTGCCGACTGCTCAATTGGCAGGTCCTTTCCTTCTGCGTACGCAATCGCCTTATCGCGTGTCCACGCAAAATCGCGAGCAGGCGCAACAATTTCCAGATCTGGGTCCTGGTTCAGGAATCCAACCTCAAAACGAACCTGGTCATTGCCTTTACCGGTGCAACCGTGTGATACGTGAGTACCACCGTGCTCCTGTGCGGCCTTCACAAGGTGCTTTACGATCAACGGGCGGGAAATTGCTGACACCAACGGGTACTCACCCATGTACATACCGTTCGCCTTGATGGTTGGCAGGCAGTAGTCCTCAGCAAATTCATCTTTCGCATCGATAACGATGGATTCCACAGCACCGCAATCTAATGCGCGCTGACGTACGGACTCCATATCTTCGCCGCCCTGGCCAAGGTCGAGTGCTACTGCAATGACTTCGCCATTAAGCATTTCGCCGAGGTAGGAAATCGCAACAGAGGTATCGAGCCCGCCTGAGTATGCGAGTACAACACGGTTAGTCATGGATCAAAGCTCCTTGTGTTTCTAGATCATATTCTGCACTGCGGTACATAGTATACCTAGCGCGGGGTTTGTGCTTGCTTCGGCGTCACTTACGCCTTTGTATTGCGTCCAAATACCTGCTGGGCTAGGTCACTGCCCTTAAGCGGATCTCGGGCGAGAACAAAAATCGTATCGTCACCAGCGATACAGCCTACTACCTGCTCCAAACCGACTCTGTCTATATAGCTAGCCAGATATTGTGCAGCTCCAGGTGGAGTTCGCAGTACAGCCATATTCGCAGAATGGTCAACAGAGACGACGAGTTCCTCGATCATTCGACGAAGTTTCTCACGTGGGCCTGTATGCAAGGCATCAAAAGCCTCGGCATCGGAGTTCACCGTGTAATATGCACGGCCTCCGTCGCTTGGCCGCACTTTCTTTGCTCCCAGCTCATCAAGATCACGGGATAGGGTTGCCTGCGTAATCTCGATACCCTCGTCTTGCAAAAGCTCGGAAAGCTGGATCTGAGAAGACACTCGCGTGCTCACAAGTATCTCCAGAATCCGAGCTTGTCGCGCAGTTCTTGAGACAGTTTGGGTCATTATTGGTGCTCCAACAACCAGGTCAACAACGCCTTTTGGGCGTGAAGACGATTTTCAGCTTCATCGAAGACTCGCGACTGCGGCCCATCGATTACTTCTGCGGTCACTTCGTTTTCACGATACGCCGGTAGGCAGTGAAGAAATATCGCATTATTACCGGCCATTTGCATAATTCCACTATTTACTTGGTATGGCAAGAACGGAGTGCGTCGATCTTTTCCATCTCCCTCCATGCCCATTGACACCCAAGTATCCGTGATAACCACGTCTGCTCCAGCTACCGCAGCAACATCGCTGGTAACCGTGACTGTCGCACCTGTCTGGCTTGCACGATCACGCGCACGGTCCACAAACCGCTGCTCCGGATGAAACTCCGGAGGCGCGATGATCGCGATGTCTACCCCCGCAGTTGCGAACCCAATCATGTAGGAGTTGGCCATATTGTTAGCGCCATCTCCCAAATACACAGCTTTCAGGCCGTGGAGTCCCGCCGGCCCCTGCTCAGGACAAAAGGTTTCGACGATTGTTTGCAGATCCGCAAGAATTTGGCACGGGTGCAGGTCATCGGAAAGCGCGTTAACAATCGGAACCTGTGATGTCTCCGCCATCTGGAGCAAATTGTCGTGGGCATACGTCCTCCAAACGATTGCTTCGACGTATCGCGAAAGCACCGCCGCCGTATCTTGGTAGGACTCACCCTTGCCCATTTGTGCATTCTGAGTTTCGACAACAATCGCGTGCCCACCCAGCTGTGCAATCCCTGTATCGAAGGAGAACCGCGTGCGCGTGGAGGTCTTGTCGAAAAGTACCGCAACAGACTTCGGCCCTTCGAGAGGTCGGTGCGCATAAGGGTTCTTTTTCATCTCTGCGGCAAGCGTGAGCACTTGCGCTTGTTCCTCTGGCGTCAAGTCATCGTCTGCGAAAAAGTGCCGAACTGAGTTCACCATGCTGTTTACTTCCTATTTCTGCGTTATGATTGCTGCAAAATATGCGGACGTCTCCCCTATTGTATTTTCAAAGCCTCCTGGACGTTCGCTTTTCGACGCCCACTTTCCCCTTACATAGGCTCCAAAAACGTCCGCACTGTTGCTGTACCGACGCCACGAGTTCCTAGATCCAGCGTAATAGTCACGTGTTCGTCGTAGTCAAGCACCCGGCTTGTCAAGAGCGGAGTGATTCCCTGGCAGAGCTGTGTTCCATTGACGTTGATCTCCAGTGCCTCAGCATCTAGGCACACTTTTGTCTTCCCCGCAATCGCGAGTGCGCGTGGCCAGTCCGGAGCACCACTGAGTAGCGACTCTCGAAAACGTCCGTCACATGCCACGGCTTGTGCTGCGATGCGTGCCTCTTCATCATTTGCAGCGCCAGCCACGGCAAGCGTTAATTTCTTGGTCGCGCTTCCCTGGTTGACCAAAAGCTGCTCCACCAATGCCTCGCAAACCGCAAGCACTGCCTCATCCAACTGAGTTTGGTTGGGGGTGACCTGGCTCGCACCAGATGCGAGCAACAACACCGTATCGTTCGTTAGCGGGGCTGTAGATCGATCAAGCGTATTAAACGTAGTTTCCATAGCCCGTCGCAATGCCTTTTCGAGTGAAAAGGCCGGTACAAGCGCATCTGTGGTGAGGCACCCCAGTACTGTGTCTAGTGTTTCCTGTGAATTTCCAGCCCCCTGGGAAATGCCCCCGACACTCCAAGCTCCACAGCTCACGCCTGCTTGATTGATCGTTCCTTGGGTTGACGCTATTGCGGCCGCAGCCGATTCAGCGTGCGCAGGGGTATCTCCCAGATCCGTGGCGAGTTTGGCTAACCCAGTTTTCACACGCTCCATTGGCAAAGGCACTGCGAACTGTCCCTTCGCGCAGACTGCGACCCGGTCTTCTGGGACTCCAATCTCTTGGGATACGCGCTTCTGAATCTCACGAGTGTCCGCATCCCCCGTTGAACCGTTGAACGCATTAGCGTTGCCTGATGTTAAAACAACTGCGTTCACAGCATGCGAGCGCATAACTTCGCGCGTAGCTCGAACAGGCGAGGCGCAGACCCGACTATCTGGAAACACCGCTGCTGCGTTCCAAGCAGGTCCCTGATTAACAATGAGCGCCAGATCACGCCCCTCGCCTTCGCGTATTCCCGCGTGAAGACCTGCAGCCACAAATCCCTTAGGGGTGAGAACGGTCTGTTGTGGCATGGTTTTATGGCTCCTTTACGGGTGTAGACGCTTGTGGCTACGGAGTCCCATCCTGCCAGACAAATGGCAAGCTCGTGCCGATTCAAGATACATGCATTCCTAAAACCACAGCAGGCAGGACGCCGCTCACTGCGATGTCCTGCCTGTCAGCAGCAAAAGTAACCTACGCCCTCATCGTGGCATTAAATTCCTGTTTCGCTGCCTCAGCCGCAGCTAAACGCCCTTCCGACGCTTCGTCTTCAGTGAGCGTTCGGTCATCCGCACGGAACAAGAGTCCAAATGCGAGCGACTTCTTGCCTTCGCCGAGGGACTCAGAACGATAGACGTCAAACAGCGTTACATTTTCCAATAACGGCCCGGCGTGTTCTGCTACGGTCTTTCGCACGCTTTCGGCCGGTGTCGAGTCGTCCACGACCAATGCAAGGTCCTGGTGAACTGCCGGGTACGCAGACAGCTTCGGAGCGGGCAGGTGAGCACTCTGTGGCAATGCCGAAAGGTCCATCTCCATTGCGCAAACTCGTGCAGGTAAGCCACATTCTTCCAGAATCTGCGGGTGTAGTTCACCTGCGTGACCAACAACTTGGCCGTCGACCAGCAACTCTGCGCAGCGTCCCGGATGCCATGGTAGGTAGTCTGCTGCCCGGACCTCGAGCTCTATCCCGGCTGTCCGCGCCACTATCTGCGCAGATTCAACAGCATCAGCCCACGAGTACATTCGCGAATCGCCCCAAGGCCCCTCTACTTCGGCATCTCCGACGCCAAGAGTTGCAACATGCAGCGGCTGCTTCGGCAATGAGTTCACCACTGCTGCCAGGGTCTCTTCGTCCGGGCGGTGATCAACGCTTGGCATTGGTGTTTCAGCTTCCCCGCCGATAGCTACCTGTGCAACTGAGTAAATCGACACGTCATGCTGACCGCGGGCCGCATTTTTCGCTACTGCCTCGAGCATTGCGGGCAAGAGTGTCGTAGCGAGTACGGCGTAGTCGCTATCCAGAGGATTCTGAACAGACACGGTTGCGCGGCGGGCATCGTCCTTGCTCAGGCCCCAGGCGTCGAAAAGACCCGTGGCCATAAACGGTGTAGGAATAATCTCTGCGTAACCTGAGTACGCAAGAGCATGCGTCACTGCACGACGACGCTTTTGCGTTGCAGTCAGGCCACGTCCCCCCTTCGGCGTCGGAAGAATCGATGGAATAGCGTCAAGCCCTTCGAGCCGAACAATCTCTTCTACAAGCTCTACTGGGACCGTAAGGTCATTCCGCCAGGAAGGTGGCGTCACAATGAAATTGCCACCACTTTCTTCAACGCCGCACCCGACTTCATGTAGCCGCTGAGAAATGGTCTCTTCAGAGTACTTGACGCCGATCAATGCCGAAGGGAACGTTTTCGCCATAGAGATCTCAGTTCGCTGATGCACCTCACCCACCAACGTACGACCTGCTGCAACCTTGCCCCCGGCAAAGCTCGTCAGCAGCTCACAAGCTACATCCAACGCTACCTCCACCAGTGCCGGATCGACTCCACGCTCAAATCGACGGGAGGCTTCTGAGCTCAGTTTGTGGTGACGAGCAGTACGCGCAACCGTAAGTTCATCCCAAGTTGCTGCTTCGAAGTAAACATTCTTCGTGGTTTCCGAAATTTCTGAGGTCGTGCCACCCATGACACCAGCCAGAGACTGAATTCCAGAGTCATCAGAAATGACTACATCGGAAGCGCGAAGGGTTCGCATTGTATGATCCAGTGTTTCGAATTCAGTGCCCTCTTCCGCATTATGGATGCGAAGCGCGCCAGAGATTGTATCTGCGTCAAAGGCGTGCATCGGCTGACCGAGCAGCAACATTACGAAGTTCGTAACATCGGTTGCGCCGTTCACTGGACGGATGCCGCTGAGCATGAGCTCGCGCTGCATCCAAAACGGCGACGCCGCTTCGGGGTCGATGCCTTCCACCTTTCGCAGCCCGAAGCGCTTCGTAGCGGTGTCCGGCTCTACGGTGACGTCGAGAAGGGAACCTGCTGGCGCAGGAACTGCAGAAATATCGATGCCGACGATGTCAGGCTGCTGAGCTGGGTCGACAAAAGCGATGTCGAATGCCGACGCAAGCTCTCGCATTAGGCCACGCGCCGACAAAGCGTAACCACGATCCGGAGTGACGTTCACTTCGAAGATAGTGTCGTCGAGATCCAGAACTTCCCGCGCATCAGTGCCAGGGGCGCTGATTTCATCGCTAAGAGTGATGATGCCAGCACTCTTCGCGGTCAGACCGAGCTCCGCCGCTGACGCCATCATCCCGTTAGAGATATGCCCGTAAGTCTTTCTCGCAGAAATAGCGAAACTACCCGGAAGAACGCACCCCGGAAGCGCGACAACTACCGTGTCTCCAACAGTAAAGTTACGTGCACCGCAAATAATGCCCTGCGGCTCACCCGTGCCATTCGCCTGTCCCACGTCAACCTGGCAGTAACGAATCGGCTTCTTGAACTCGGTGAGCTCTTCAATTTCAAGGACCTTGCCGAGCACTAGGGGACCCTCGGTTTTTTCAATCGGGGCGTAGCCTTCAGTCTCAAAACCGACGCGAACGAAGCCTGCGTCCATCTCTTCGTCAGTGACAGACCAACCAGTATTGCCCGCCTGTTGCAGAAGGGTGGTGAGGAAATTTTTTGAAATCAGCATGTCATTAACTCCTTTAAGCCTGCACACCAAATGGGACGGTGAAACGGATATCGCCTTCGACCATGTCACGCATGTCTGACAAGCCGTTACGGAACTGGAGAGTACGTTCAAGGCCCATCCCGAACGCAAAGCCTGAGTACTCATCCGGATCAATGCCTACTGCGCGAAGCACGTTCGGGTTCACCATGCCGCAGCCACCCCACTCGATCCAGCCAGCACCACCCTTTTTATTTGGGAACCAAACGTCTACCTCAGCAGATGGCTCGGTGAAGGGGAAGTAATTGGTACGCATACGCGTCTTCGTCTCTGGCCCGAACAGCGTCTTCGCAAGGTGGTCGAGTGTGCCACGCAAATGAGCCATAGTCAGGCCTTTATCGACGGCAAGACCCTCAATCTGGTGGAAAACTGGGGTGTGCGTTGCGTCAAGTTCATCGGTGCGGAATACCCTGCCAGGGCAAGCAATGTACACAGGCACATCACGGTCAAGCATCGTTCGAACCTGGACAGGCGAAGTATGCGTGCGCATCACCTGGCGGGAACCAGGTTTACCAACGTAAAAGGTGTCCTGCAGCGTCCTCGCCGGGTGATCCGGAATGAAGTTCAGTGCATCAAAATTAAAGTATTCGGCTTCGATTTCTGGCCCTTCGGCGATCTCCCACCCCATGCCGATAAAGATATCTGCGATCTGCTCACTCAACGTTGTGATGGGGTGCATCGCGCCCAGCTGAGAACGACGTGTCGGTAGAGTTACGTCGACAGCCTCTGCTTTCAATTGAGCCTCGCGGTACTCGGCTTCACGCACCGCGTGAAGTTTGGCATACGCCTTCTCTACACGGCCTCGGGCCACATTCACTGCCCTACCAGCGTCTTTACGGTCTTGCTTTGGCAACGAACCGAGTGCACGCCGAGCCTGAGGGATGTAGGCTTGGTCGCCCAAGTGCTGCTTGTGAGCCTCTTCTAACGCCTGCAGGTCTGCAGCTGCTTCAAAATCCGAAATTGCAGCTTCTGCTGCCGCATTGAGTTTCTCTTCTGACAATTCGATTCCACTATTTTCCGACACACTCGGTCCTTCCGATTACGCTTTGTAGTAAAGGTTGTAAAGCCGTTAAAACGAAACTAAGCATACCTGTCGCTTCAGACACGACACATATAACTAAAGCTCTTGTTGCGCCATCTTTGCTTTGGCAGTTTCCCAAAGACACATTGCTGACGCTGTTGCAAGGTTCAGCGACTCTGCAGATCCCTGAATCGGGATTGATACCCGTACATCAGCACGATCTGCAATAGCTGTTGGCAATCCGTGTGCTTCGTTTCCGAACAGCCAAGCAATCGGGGCAGAAAGCAGATCACTTGTTTTCTCAAGGGATACCTCGCCGTCAATAGTCGTCGCTACTGTCTGAAGCCCTGCTGCTTTTAACTGGCCAAGGACGTCCTGGGTATTGCGCTCGCGTGCCACAGGTAAGTGAAACAACGAACCTGCTGAGGCCCGCACAGCCTTGCCCGACTCAGGATCGACGCAGTCGCCGGCAAATATGACAGCATCCGCCCCGCACACGTCAGCAATGCGAATCATCGTGCCTGCGTTACCCGGATCGTTAGTATCAATCCCGACCACAACAAAAGAAGGCTTACCGCGAAGAGCTGCCCCGACTGACCACAACACTGGCTTGCAAACAGCAAAAATACCAGTGGTGTTTACAGTGTCGCTCAAGTGCTTCGCTGCGATATCTGTAATGGCATGAACATATACATCCATATATTCTGCGGTAGTCACAACGTCAGCAAAGGCTTGTGACGCATGTTCTGTCACGAAGAGGTCAGTAGCCGCGCCCGTAGCTACGGCAGCCTCGACGCTGTTCACCCCTTCCACCAGAAAGCGGTTTGCTTTCTTGCGTCCTTTTGCGCGGAGCAGCTTCGCTGCATTCACGACTCGCGGGGTTCGTTCGGTGAAGGGCTGTGAAAAGTCAAGGGCCACGAAATTTCCTACTCCTGAATGTAAAAACCCGCCGCCAAGCGTTCACGCTTGCCGACGGGCTCCGTCCTAGTTCAACGTTCTAGGCAACTTATGCTGCATCAACTGGCGCATTTACGTCAGCTGGCAAGGCCTTCTTAGCGATCTCGCAGATAGCGGAGAAGGCTGCAAAGTCGTTCACTGCGAGCTCCGCGAGGATCTTGCGGTCAACCTCGACCTCTGCGAGCTTCAAGCCGTGAATGAGACGGTTGTAAGTGATGTCGTTCATACGGGCCGCGGCGTTGATACGCTGAATCCACAGCTTACGGAACTCACCCTTGCGCTTACGACGATCGCGGTAAGCGTAGGTCTGGGAGTGCAGCCACTGTTCTTTTGCCTTACGGTACAGGCGGGAGCGTTGGCCACGGTAGCCCTTTGCGGACTTCAGAATCGCGCGACGCTTCTTCTTGGCATTAACTGAACGCTTGACACGTGCCATGAGTCAATACTTCCTTTTCTTTCGTTCACCGGTTGTTTTAACTTGGGCAGTGCTTAGGACATGCCGAGGAGGCGCTTCATGCGCTTCACGTCGTTCTTAGCTACGTCGGTGGTACCCGAGAGCTTGCGACGACGCTTCGAAGACAGCTTCTCGTTCAGGTGGCGCTTACCAGCCTGCTCACGACGCAGCTTGCCCTTGCCGTTAACCTTGATGCGCTTTGCGGTGCCCTTGTGGGTCTTCTGCTTCATGTTGAAAGCCCTTCAGAGTTGAAAACTTGATCTACTTTTTGCCCTTGCGAGCAGGTCCGAATACCATCGTCATGTTTCGCCCGTCCTGCTTCGGACGGGACTCCACGACACCAACCTCTTGAATGTCGTCTGCAAGACGCTCGAGGAGGCGGTAGCCGAGTTCTGGGCGCGATTGCTCGCGGCCACGGAACATGATGGTGACTTTGACCTTGTTGCCCTTCTCTAGGAAGCGCTCCACATTGTTTTTCTTCGTCTGGTAGTCGTGCTCATCGATCTTAGGACGGAACTTCTGTTCCTTCACTACGGTCTGCTGCTGGTTCTTGCGAGCCTCGCGAGCCTTCTGATCCTGCTCATACTTGTATTTGCCGTAATCCATGATCTTCGCCACGGGCGGCTTCGCCTTTGGCGCAACTTCGACGAGGTCAAGATCGGCCTCGTAAGCCAGTTTCCGAGCATCGTCGGTACGGACGATCCCTACCTGCTCGCCGGACGGGCCGACCAAGCGGACTTCCGGGACGCGGATACGATCGTTAATCCGAGCTTCAGCGCTGATGAGAACTCCTAAAACATAGAAACCAATGTGTGATCGCTACCAGACCACCAGTGATTCTGCGCAAAAGCACAAAACCCGCGCTATTAGCAATAACGCGGGAGCTTTCCGTAGGCAACCAAAAAATGCTTTGGCTACCTTGACCCGTATCCTGATCACTATCGACCGGCATGGGGTGGGATTCACTCCACTTGTGGCCCAGGCACCTTTGTAAAGAATGCTCTGGGCGGTAGTGGTGAGAACTTTAATACATGAAGTTTATTCAAGCAAATCATGTATTCAAGCTGGATCTATTGCAATATCTCCTTCAAGAAAGCACCTGTATGAGACTTGCCATTACGTGCTACGTCTTCTGGCGTTCCCTGCGCGACCACCGTTCCACCGCCTGATCCCCCCTCAGGCCCCATGTCAATCACCCAGTCCGCCGACTTGATAACGTCCAGGTTGTGTTCGATCACCAACACAGTGTTGCCCTTTTCCACCAGGCCATTCAGCACAAGCATGAGCTTACGAATGTCTTCGAAGTGCAGCCCCGTAGTGGGCTCGTCGAGGATGTAAATTGTTCGGCCGTTAGTTCGCTTCTGCAATTCTGCCGCCAGCTTCACCCGCTGTGCCTCACCACCGGATAGCGTTGTCGCAGCCTGCCCAAGACGTACATAGCCCAGGCCGACGTCTACAAGCGTGTTGAGGTATCGATGGATTGACTGAATTGGCTCGAAGAACTCAGCTGCTTCAGAAATCGGCATATCGAGAACTTCGGCAATGTTCTTACCCTTATAGCGCACTTCGAGGGTTTCACGGTTGTATCGTGCTCCCTGGCACACCTCACACGGGACGTATACATCCGGTAGGAAGTTCATCTCAATCTTGATAGTGCCATCACCACGGCACGCTTCACAGCGCCCGCCTTTGACATTGAACGAGAATCGGCCAGCCTTGTAGCCGCGAACCTTTGACTCTTGTGTTTCCGCGAATAGGTTGCGGATCTTGTCAAACACCCCTGTATATGTCGCGGGGTTTGATCGTGGTGTACGTCCGATGGGACTCTGGTCGACTTGGACAAGTTTATCGAGATGGTCAAGGCCACTGACTTTCTTTACCCGTCCCGGGACTTGTCGAGCTCCATTGAGCTCATTCTGGAGAGTCTTAGCCAGAATCTGGTTTACCAGCGTAGACTTGCCAGACCCAGATACCCCAGTAACAGCTACCAACACTCCCAGTGGAATATCCACTGATACGTTCTTGAGGTTGTTCTCTCGCGCGCCCTCAACTCTCAGCTTGCGGTCTGCGTCTACCGGTCGACGCTGATCCGGGACCTCAATCTTTTTCCTGCCCGCAAGGTAGTCTCCGGTAATGGAGTTCTCTACTTCACGGATACCGTCGGGTTCTCCCTGGTAGACCACTTCCCCGCCGTATTCTCCGGCGAGCGGCCCGATGTCTACCAACCAATCAGCCTCACGGATCGTTTCCTCATCGTGTTCAACCACAACCAGCGTGTTCCCAAGGTCGCGAAGTTTCTTCAGAGTCTTAATCAGCCTCTGGTTATCCCGTTGATGCAAACCGATTGACGGCTCATCAAGCACGTACAGTACACCGGCAAGGCCAGACCCAATTTGCGTGGCCAGACGGATGCGCTGCGCTTCACCGCCCGACAGGGTGCCGGCTGACCGAGCGAGCGAGAGGTAACTCAGTCCTACGTCCAAGAGAAAGTGCAGCCGAGCTTGGATCTCTCGAAGTACCGCACCCGCGATCATTTCCTCACGGTAACCAAGTACCAAATTATCAAGGTATTCGGACGCATCCTCAATGCTCAGTTCCGTAAGCCCGGCGATGGAGCGTTCACCATGCGTTGTTGAGTCGAGGCGAACGGCGAGAATCTCGGGCTTCAACCTAGCGCCCTTGCACGAAGGACACGGTACCTCTCGCGTATAAGCAAGCAGTCGGTCTTTCTGGGTATCGCTTTCGGCCTGCTCGAGCTTACGCTCCAGGTACCCAATGACGCCTTCATAAGCTGCGCTGAATGACCGCTGCCTGCCGTAGCGGTTCTTGTACCGCACGCTGATCTTGGTTTTGGAACCATTTACCAAATGCTTCTGCTGCGTTTTCGTCAGCGAGCTGAACGGAGCGTGAGCATCAAAGCCCTCCTCTTTTGCTAACGCTTCAATCAACTTGACGAAGTATCGCTTGTTCGGGCTGGAGTTCCATGGCTGGAAAGCATCAATTGCTGGTGCGTCTGGATCTGGAATAACGAGTTCTTCGTCAATCTTCTTCTGCGTCCCGAGACCATCACACGTTGGACAGGCACCAAACGGTGAGTTAAACGAGAACGCGCGCGGCTCGTACTCCTCAACGTTAAGTTTGTGCCCGTTCGGGCACGCCATCTTTTCAGAGAAGATCTGGGTCCGATCAGGGTTGCCCTCATCGAAGTCAACGAATTCGAAGCCAACGAGGCCGTCGGCAAGTTTGAGTGCTGTCTCCACTGAGTCGGTGAGACGCTGCTTTTGGCTTTGCTTCACTTGAAGGCGGTCCACTACCACCGAAATCGTGTGTTTGACCTGCTTCTCAAGCTTCGGTGGATCGCTGAGCTGGTACAACTCGCCGTCCACGCTCACTCGAGAGTAACCCTGAGCGGCGAGATCCTTAAACAAGTCAACGAACTCGCCTTTACGCTTTCGTACTACCGGGGCAAGGACTTGGAACTTGAGGCGCTCCTCCATCCCCAGCACGCGGTCCACAATTTGTTGCGGCGTCTGCCGTTCAATCACAGCGTCGCACTCTGGACAATGAGGAGTGCCAGCCCGCGAATAGAGCAGGCGAAGGTAATCGTAGATTTCGGTGATGGTACCTACAGTCGAACGGGGGTTACGGTTCGTCGATTTTTGGTCGATTGATACCGCGGGCGATAGTCCGTCAATGTAATCGACATCGGGCTTATCCATCTGTCCTAAGAACATCCGAGCATACGACGAAAGGGACTCAACGTATCGACGCTGTCCCTCCGCAAAGATCGTATCGAATGCCAGCGAGGACTTACCCGATCCAGACAGGCCTGTAAATACGGCCATCTTGTCCCTCGGCAGAGACACATCGACGCCCTTCAGGTTGTGTTCTCTTGCTCCACGTACAACAAGACGGTCAGCCACCTAGATACCTCTTCCAGAAGATCGGTTCATTTTGTTCCGAACATACCAGCGTATACCACTTCGGTAATCACTGTTCTGGCGAAGAAAGAATTGACTAGGGTAGGCACCATGAATTCAGGATCAACTCCACTGCCCCAAATAACACTGCACCAAGTTTCCGTCGGCTCGATGGACAACAACTGCTATCTCCTCTGCGCAGATGGCCAGGGCCTGCTAATCGACGCCGCTGACGACGCGCCGGCTATCCTCGCCATGGCCGAACAGGCCGGAGTCAAGATCACGGATGTATTAACGACGCATCGCCACCACGACCACGTGCGCGCATTGGCTACAGTCCTGGAAGCAACGGGCGCTACACACTGGGCACCGTTCCTCGAGGTACCTGCCCTGCCTGCTCCTGTCGACCGCGAACTCCACGACGGCGACTCGATTTCGTTCGCAGGCCACGAGCTCCCAGTGGTAATTCTGCGTGGACATACCCCAGGTGGCGCAGCCGTGCGCGCCGACCTCAAGGGGGTGCCTAACCTCTTTGTCGGTGATTCCCTTTTCCCTGGTGGGCTTGGGAAAACCAATTCCGAAGGCGACTTCGTGCGACTCTTCCGCGATGTCAAAGAAAAACTCTTCGACGCATACCCGGATGAGACAATTGTGTGGCCGGGCCATGGTAAATCCACTACGCTTGGTGCAGAGCGTCCAGATTTAGATGTTTGGTGGAACCGTCGCTGGTAAAAGCGTAATCCGAATGTCGGACGTCACATAGAACGTATATACAGCGACCGGTACGTTGCGAAAAGAAAAGAGGAATGCATTTATGATTCGAAAACTCGCAAGGCCAATGCTCGCGTCCGTCTACATCGTTGACGGTGTTCAGACGCTGCGTGACCCAAATGCCAATAAAGAAAGCACGAAGGCGCTTTTAGATAAGGTCCGCGGTGCCGTTCCGAGCGAGTACCGTGGTCTGATCCCGAGCGACCCGAAGACGGCCGCTCAGGTCGTTGGTGGCATTAAAGCAGGTGCAGGCAGCCTCTTCGCCATTGGCAAGCTGCCACGCACTTCCGCTGCACTGCTCGCTGCGACTGCAATCCCCTCGATTATCGGCCGTAATGCCTTCTGGGAGGCTGACGAGGCGAATGAGAAGCAGCGTCGTCAGACTGGCGCGCTGACCGATGTCGCTCTCGCCGGTGGTGTGCTCCTCGCGACTGTGGACACTGCTGGCAAGCCAGGGCTGCAGTGGCGCGCCCAGCAGGCTGCCCGCACCGCGAAGAAGAACGTACAGCAGGCACTGCCTACCCAGTCTGAGACCGAAAAGGCTCTGGGTAAAGCAAGTAACTGGCTGTCCGATACTGCAGATCAAGTGGTCGACTACGTCGATAACAACAAGGATGACTGGAAGAAGCAGGCCTCTAAGTTTGCGGACCAGGCATCTGACGCAGCTGAGGGCTTCTGGCAGGATGCGCGCAAGCAAACCTCCTCGTTCCTCTCTGATGCGGGTGACTGGATGGAGGATGTTTCCGATAGCGCTCAAGACACCTACAAGGACTTGAAGCCAAGCAAACTCCAGCAGTTCAAGGCAAAGCGCAAGGTCAACAGCGTTGTTGGGGATCTCCAGGACAAGCTGGAGAGCCTCGAGCCAAGCAAGTTGGACCAGTTCAAGGCAAAGCGCAAGGTAAAGAAGAGCACCGCGAAGCTGCAGGACCGTGCCCAGAGCGCGGTTGACTCCCTGCAGGATGCCTTCGACAACTTGGATGTTGCGCCGTCAAAGTGCAAGCAGTGGAAGTGGAAGCGTAAGGCTAAGAAGGCCGAAAAGCGCGCGAACAAGCTGGTAAAGAAGGTTCAGAAGAAGCTCAGCTAATCTGACTTTCTGTAGTACACCCCGTGGCCGCATAGTTGTGGTTGCGGGGTGGCTTTTACTTTGAAGGAGATTATGTTCACCGTGTCAGAGCAAGAGGTTGCTCGCGAACAGCACTACGTCGACGGTCTATTTTCTCGTCTTGACGATGAAGTATCGAAAGCCCAAGCCAAACTGGAAGCGGTGCAACGAGATGTCGACCCTGACAACCCAGATTCTGATGCGCTCGTCCGGCGCGAAACCGAATATCATGGGCTGAATGCAAAACTCGATGCACTCAACCTGGCAGAAGTTGGCTTAGTTTTTGGCCGAATTGATGTGGAGGACGAGTCACCGGAGAATCTAGTCCCTAACAGCGACAATCTTGACCGACGCTATATAGGCCGGATGGGCATCGACGCCCCCGAAGACAAGTACCGGACGCTCCTCATCGATTGGCGTGCACCCATGGCACGGTCGTTTTACCTCGCAACGACGGCGCACCCTTCAGGCGTGCAAACCCGGCGAAACATCCGTATGAGGGGCCGCACGGTGGAAGCTATTGACGACGAGGTCCTCTCCGGCACAGGTACGGGCGTTGAAGCCTCGGGTGTCGGATCCGAGGCTGCGCTGCGACGCGCCATGAATCGGCCACGCACTGCGCACATGCAATCCATCGTTGAGACAATCCAGCGTGAACAGGATGCCGTCATTCGTGACGCTACGCGTGGAGTGATGGTTGTCGAGGGTGGTCCAGGTACTGGCAAGACTGCAGTCGCTCTTCATCGTGTTGCGTATCTGCTCTATACTTGGCGAGCGCAGCTGGCGAAGACCGGCGTCTTGGTTCTTGGCCCCAATACCGTCTTTTTGGACTACATCTCGCGAGTTCTTCCGGAGCTCGGCGAGACCGGCGTAGTGCTTTCCACCATCTCAGACTTAATCCCCGGTTTTACCCCGGAAGGTAGCGAGTCGCTTGCTGCACGGGAAGTCAAAGGCTCGATTGAGATGGTCACGATTCTCAAGCGGGCTGTGCAGTCATATGAGACGGTTCCGGAGCGCGCGGTAACCCTTTCAATTGAGAACGTTCCCGTCGCTGCGACGCCGGCCATGGTTAAGGCAGCCAGAACCAAAGCACGACGGTCACGTCGTCCTCATAATGAAGCACGAGCCGTGTTTGCGGAACATCTTTGCGAACTTCTTGCGCAAGCACTTGCCAACACCATTGGTGCGGACCCTCTAGGCGGTGAGAATCTGTTATCTGCTGCGGACGTCGATCAGCTCCACGATGACCTGGCTGAAGAATCCCAGGTCCGAGAGTTTATTGACGCCCACTTCCCTACTCTGTCGCCTGCAGAAGTACTACGCAATCTGCTTGAAGACCGCGACGCAATCGCGGCTGTCGCGTATGACTACGACGACTACACACAAGATGCCCTCTTTCGGGAGCCTGGTGCGGCAACGGCCCCGTCGGATGCTGCGTTACTCGACGAGCTGTCGATTCTTATTGGTAGTAGCCCAGCGGAGGGTATTCGTGACTCCGATGACGATGCGTGGCAACAGCAGGTGGCCGAGGCAGAGGACGCGTTGGACGTCTTGGCTTCATCCGAGTCCACTGACAACGATGACGACCAGTTCGAGGCTGAGATCCTTTCTGCATCAGACGTCATTGATGCGGAAACGCTCGCGCAGCGCCAGGCGAGCACCGATATCCGTTCGACCGCAGAGCGCGCACGCGCAGATCGCACATGGGCCTATGGGCATGTGATCGTGGATGAGGCACAAGAGCTCTCACCGATGGAATGGCGGATGGTGTTTCGGCGCTGCCCATCAAAGTGGATGACATTAGTTGGAGACACCGCGCAGACTTCTTCGCCTGCGGGTTCAGACGACTGGTCAGCAACGCTGGAACCGTTTGTTGGCTCGCGTTTCCGCACGCATACCTTGAGTGTGAACTACCGGACTCCGTCGGAGATTATGGAGTACGCCGCGAAAGTTCTTCACGCGATCGACTCAGAGGCAGCGGTCCCTGAGAGTATTCGAAGCACTGGGCAACCCGTCGAGTTTTGGCCTTCCGGCACCACCCCAGAAACTGTCGCAACATACGAGGATGGGCGCACGACAGCGATCATCGACAAGTCAAATGTCGATGCGATGAAGGGACTCGAATTTGACCATGTAGTACTAATAGAACCCCAAGAAATTATCGACGCCTCTCCGCAAGGTTGGCAAGACCTCTACGTGGCGATGACCCGAGCAACTCAAAGCCTCGCCGTCATCGGTGAGATGCCATAGAACAACCTCCGGCCATGCAGTTGGCCGGAGGTTGTTACATGAAGACGTTAGCTGACGGTATGTACGATCATGACGTCGCAGTCCGATTGGCGAGCAACGTCTGCTGGGACAGACCCCAGCAGGCGACCGGTCAGAGAGTTGATACCGCGGTTACCGACCACCAGCAGTTCCGCATTGTTGTCACGAACAATCGCCATCAGAGCCTCTACTGGAGTACCCGGACGGGTCGCAGTCTGCACGTCTTTTGCTCCGTGCTGTCGCGCATGTTCTGCTGCCGCTTCAAGATTTGCCAACGCGTCCTTGTCACCGAGGATGGTGACCGAATCTTGTCGCAGGCTCTTCGTCGCGTCCGCTTCCGTTTCGTAATACGCGGTACCGATCACTAGCGTGGCACCAAATGCACTCGCCATTTTTGCAGCACGCTCAACGGCGAGCAGTGAAGACTTGGACCCGTCGGACCCTACGACGATGGTCTTGTAGTAATTGGCCATAGCTGTATTCTTGAGACCTTTCCTGATTCAGCTGTCGCTCGCTGGATAACGGTGGCGCCAACAAGCACGGTCAAATTTATAGTACCTGGTTCTAGCGCGGATGAAGGCTAGTCGTGGCCTTCAGCTCGGGTGTCAACGAGCATGACATCAACCGGCGCCTTCTTTGCCACGCTACCTGGGATGTTGCCGAAGACTCGACCGGCGAGGGACCGCATTCCTTTGTTTCCAACCACGAGGAGATCTACGCTGTATTCCTTTACTGATTCCAGCAGTACATTCGCAGGCTGGCCGCCACTGGAGACCAAGTTAATCTCTGGTGCCTGTTCTTCGACTGCGATCGCCTTCGCACGCCTCAAGATATCCTCGGCGCCCGATTCCGTCACGATATCGATCTTGCTCAGCTCCGCGTTGGTTGCGTTCAGCATCGAGCCCGACGCTGTGTAGTGAGCACAGATGACTGTGAGCTTCGCGTCATACACGCGGGCCAGGCTCGCAGCAGCACGAACCGCAACAAGCGAAGTTGGTGAACCGTCAGTACCGACAGCAATCGACTTATAGGTATGCATAGATTCCTCGAACCTTTCTTAGTTTCCTGTATCTTTCATACCACGAAGTTCCTTTCGGAGATCAGCAATTTCATCACGCAGTCTGCCGGCGAGCTCAAACTTCAACTCGCGAGCTGCTGCACCCATTTGCTTCGTAAGGTCGTCGATCAATGCTTGTACCTGATCAGAGGCCATCTCGGACACGTCTGGCTTCGATACAACTGCGGTATCCGAGGCAACGCCATTTTCAGCTTCACCGTCAGTGTTCTCATATACCTGATCCAAAATGTCGGCAATCTTCTTGCGCAGCGGCTGCGGATCGATCCCATGTTCTTTGTTGTACGCCAACTGAATTTCGCGACGCCGCTCTGTCTCACTGATTGCTTCCTTCATCGACTCAGTGACCTGGTCGGCGTACATGATGACCTCTCCAGATACGTTACGAGCTGCGCGCCCGATAGTCTGAATCAGCGACTTGGTCGAACGCAGGAACCCTTCCTTGTCGGCGTCGAGAATTGCAACAAGTGAAACTTCCGGCAAGTCGAGACCCTCTCGCAGCAGGTTGATGCCAACGAGGACGTCAAACTCTCCAAGCCTCAGCTGGCGGAGCAGCTCAACGCGCTGCAACGTATCAATGTCAGAGTGCAGGTAGCGCACCTTTACCCCGTTATCCAGGAGATAATCAGTCAAGTCCTCAGCCATGCGCTTCGTCAAGGTAGTGACCAGCACGCGCTCGTTCTTCTCCACCCGGACGCGAATCTCGTCAATCAGGTCGTCGATTTGTCCCTTCGTCGGTTTCACCGTGACCTTTGGATCGACGAGGCCTGTTGGGCGAATAACCTGCTCAACAAACTCGCCGTGTGCTGCTTCGAGCTCGTAATCGCCCGGTGTCGCGGACATGTACACCGTCTGCCCCACGCGCGATTCAAACTCATCGAAGGTCAACGGACGGTTGTCGACGGCACTCGGCAGCCGGAATCCGAATTCCACGAGGTTGCGCTTCCTCGACATATCGCCTTCAAACATTCCTCCAATTTGCGGGACGGTCACGTGGGACTCGTCGATAATTGTGAGGAAGTCTTCCGGGAAGTAGTCGATGAGCGTCGCCGGCGCCGATCCTGCCTCGCGCCCGTCCATGTGACGAGAATAGTTCTCAATGCCTGAGCAGAAGCCAACCTGCTGAATCATCTCGAGGTCATACTCGGTGCGCATCCGAAGTCGCTGAGCCTCAAGTAGTTTTCCGCGGTTCTCAAGGTCCTCTAAACGGTCTGCAAGCTCTTCTTTGATGGATTCGATCGCCTTTTCCATTCGCTCTTCAGTGGCCACGTAGTGGGTAGCAGGAAAGATCCGAAGCTCATCTTCTTGGCTCAGCACGTCTCCCGTGAGCGGATGAATGTAATACAAGCTGTCAATCTCGTCTCCGAAGAACTCAACCCGAACCGCGACTTCCTCATACGCAGGAATGATATCGACGACGTCGCCCTTTACTCGGAACGTACCGCGTTTGAAGTCAATATCGTTGCGCTCGTACTGGATATCAACGAGTAATCGAAGGAAGCGGTCACGCTCAACCTCTTCCCCCACGCGCAGCACCACAGAGCGATCAAGGTAGGACTGCGGCGTACCAAGGCCGTAGATACAAGAGACTGACGACACCACCACTACGTCACGACGCGACAGCAATGCGGAGGTAGCTGAGTGACGCAGGCGTTCCACATCATCATTAATGGAGGAATCTTTTTCGATGTATGTATCCGTCTGAGCGATATATGCCTCTGGTTGGTAATAGTCGTAGTACGAGACGAAGTACTCAACCGCGTTATTTGGGAGGAGCTGCCGAAGCTCATTTGCTAGCTGCGCGGCGAGCGTCTTGTTCGGAGCCATCACGAGCGTTGGGCGCTGCTGCTTTTCAATCAGCCACGCTGCCGTCGCCGACTTGCCGGTGCCGGTGGCACCCATGAGGACGACGTCTTCTTCTCCCCGGTTGAGACGTTCATCTAGCTCTGCGATCGCTTTAGGCTGATCACCCGATGGCTCAAACTCCGAGACGACTTCAAAGGGCTTTTCTCGACGCTCGATCTCGCCTACTGGTCGAAACTCCGAATGTGCCAGGACCGGATGCTCTGCTGCAAATGCCATGCAGCTCAGTCTAATGACTCAACCAGATTCCTCAACGTTGATGCTGCAACAATTCTCGCTCGACATAGTCGACCAAAGCATCCACCTGCGGAGCGAGCTCAGACAACGGACCGTTATTGTCAATCACGTAGTCAGCGGCCGCGAGTCGATCGTCGTCATCAATCTGCCGTGCTATACGGGAACGGGCGTCTGCCTCCGATAGACCGCGCGATTGAACCAGTCGCCTCACTCGCTCTTCCTCATTCACGTCGACTACAACAGTGAAGTCCATCTGACGGTGCAGCCCAAGCTCTACAAGCAGTGGCATATCGTACACAGCAACCCGGGCTCCTTCAGCTTCAGCGGCGTCGAACTGCCGTGATGACTCCTTACGAATCGCAGGATGCGTAATCGAATTCAGCTTCTGCGTCTGTTCCTCCGAGGCAAACGCCCGCTGCGCCAGCAACTTGCGGTTCAAAGCGCCGGAAGCGTCCACCAGGTCATCGCCGAATGCAGCAGCCACCTCTTTTAGCGCATCGTTTCCTGGTTGCAGAACATCGCGCGCGATACGGTCAGCATCGACTACGACGAAGCCACGCTCGCGTAACAACGCGGCAACGGACGACTTTCCGCTTCCGATTCCTCCGGTAAGCCCAATTTTCAACATGCGTCACATAATAGGCGAAAACCCCTTCCTGAAATCCAGGAAGGGGTCGTCGATTAGCTAGTAAAGACTAGTTGCCAGCGAGCTTGTCGCGAAGTGCTGCGAGCTGCTCGTCAGATGCGAGCGACCCACCTGCGCTAGCGGTCTCATCCGCTGCCGGAGCTGCAGCGTTGGACTGCGAGGAGTAGTTCGCCTGGTCACCCGCCTGCTCTGCCGCCTCGGCAGCAGCAGCGCGATGACGCTCGATCTGTGCAGTGTGCGCCTGGAAGCGGCGCTCAGCCTCTGCGTAGCGAGCCTCCCACTGCTGACGAGCTTCGTCGAAGCCCTCCATCCACTCGTTGGTCTCCGGATCGAAGCCCTCTGGGAAGATGTAGTTGCCCTGCTCATCGTAGGAATCAGCCATGCCGTAGCGGGACGGATCGAACTCTTCGTTGTAGTCCTCGTCCGCCTGCTTCAGCGACAGCGAGATACGACGACGGTCGAGATCGATGTCGATGACCTTGACCATGACCTCTTCGCCAACGTTGACAACCTGGTCCGGTACCTCGACGTGGCGCTGTGCCAGCTCGGAGATGTGAACCAGACCCTCGATGCCCTCTTCGACGCGAACGAACGCACCGAATGGAACAAGCTTGGTGACCTTGCCCGGCACGATCTGGCCGACAGCGTGGGTGCGTGCGAACACGCGCCATGGGTCCTCCTGGGTCGCCTTCAGCGACAGGGAAACACGCTCACGGTCGAGGTCGACGTCGAGAACCTCAACGGTAACCTCATCGCCGACGGTGACAACCTCAGATGGGTGGTCGATGTGCTTCCAGGACAGCTCGGAAACGTGAACCAGACCGTCTACGCCGCCAAGGTCCACGAAAGCACCGAAGTTGACGATGGAAGAAACAACACCCTTGCGTACCTGACCCTTCTGCAGCTGGTGCAGGAAGTCGGAACGAACAGCGGACTGCGTCTCTTCGAGGTATGCACGGCGGGACAGAACCACGTTGTTGCGGTGCTTGTCCAGCTCGATAATCTTTGCCTCGAGCTCCTGGCCAATGTATGGATCCAGATCACGGACGCGACGCATCTCAACGAGCGACGCAGGCAAGAAGCCACGAAGACCGATGTCGAGGATGAGGCCACCCTTGACAACCTCGATGACCGTACCAGTAACTGGCTGGTCGTTCTTCTGCAGCTCCTCGATGGTGCCCCATGCACGCTCGTACTGAGCACGCTTCTTGGAGAGCAGGAGGCGACCTTCCTTGTCCTCCTTGGTCAGGACCAGGGCGTCGATCTCGTCGCCGACCTGGACAACTTCGTCCGGGTCAACGTCATGCTTGATCGACAGCTCACGGGTAGGGATAACACCCTCAGTCTTGTAGCCGATGTCAAGGAGAACCTCATCGTGGTCAACCTTAACTACGGTGCCGGAGACGATGTCACCATCATTGAAGTACTTGATGGTTGCGTCTACAGCGGCGAGAAATTCCTCAGGTCCGCCGATATCGTTGATTGCGACCTGTGGTGCGTTGGAAGTGCGCATAAGTTAAATGTGCTCCGAAATTGAAATAGGAGATCGTATTTGGACAGGGGCATATCATCTCTTACCAGTGCGGAAAGATCCCGCAATATGAGCCGGTGATGCCCTCCTATTACGACACCACGAGACCTATTGCCCAGATATGCTCGTGCAAGAATATCGCCTTTGCCCAGCTCGCGCAAATATCAACACTCGGATAAATCCCCATCAGGTCGACCGTTAAGGCAAACAACACGCCCTTCACCGAACTCGCCAACTGAGAACACCGTAAGTCCGCCGCACCGCCAATAAGACGCAAACTCGCAGATCAACGCAATACACTCGCCATCCTCCACCCCCTTAATTGGTCAATATTTTGTTTAATGTAGTCCATTTTTGGCCAATTCTCTTACGCTCCCCACAGACGTCTGTTAGTGTTTTCATTGCCACGATCAAGGCGCAGCAGCGATAGATAAGGCCGATCTAGAGCTGTGAAACCTCGCGAGGTGAACCGTGGCACCGCTTCTCGGGGGAACTCGGGGGAGGAAGCGGTTGATGGGGGAAGGCAGTCCCAGACGGATTGAGAAGGAGGCTCTGGGACCGTCTCGGGGCTATAGAGCGGAATAATGGGGGGCCGCTCTATAGCCCCACACTTCCCGCCCTAATGGCCAGCATCTTGCCAGTTCTCTCCGTATCCGGTAGAAACCTCGAGCGGCACGTTGAGCTCAATAGCGCGATCCATCTCCCGCTCAACAATCTCACGCACTTCATCGAGCTCACCCGGAGCGACTTCAACAACCAACTCGTCATGCACTTGCAACAGCACACGGGACTCGTAGTCAGCCAACGCTCGGTCAACGTGAATCATCGCTACTTTAATGATGTCTGCGGCAGTACCTTGGATAGGAGCATTCAGGGCCGCCCGCTCAGCATTTTCTCGGGCGACTCGGTTGTCACTGTTGAGCTCAGGCAGGTAGCGTCGGCGCCCAAACACAGTTGCGGTGTATCCATCCTTTCTGGCTTTCTCAACGACCGAGTCCAGATAGTGCTTCACCCCACCGAAACGGTGGAAGTAACTCTCCATGATTTCCTTGGCTTCACCTGGCGAGATCGAGAGCTGCGCGGCGAGGCCATACGCAGAGAGTCCATAGACCAAACCATATGACATTGCCTTGACCCGACGGCGTAGCTCGGGCGTCACGGCGTCGATAGCTACGTCAAATACCTGGGAACCGACGTAGTTGTGCAGGTCTTCGCCATCCTTGTACGCGGAGATGAGCCCCTTGTCCCCGGACAGGTGCGCCATCACTCGCATCTCAATCTGTGAGTAATCAGCGGTCAGAAGATACTCATACCCCTTACCAACGGTGAATGCTGCTCGAATCTTTTGACCTGTCTCTGTACGGACGGGAATATTCTGCAGGTTTGGATCAGTCGAACTCAGTCGGCCCGTTGAAGTCACGGTTTGGTTGAAGGTTGTGTGAATTCGGCCATCACTGTGTACCGCCTTGATAAGCCCCTCGATTGTGGACTTCATCTTCTGATATTCACGATGTGCCAACAGATGATCAAGGAACGGATGCGGATTCTTTTCTGCAAGCGCCTCGATCTCCTTGGCTGCCGTCGAATACCCAGTCTTTGTTTTCTTGGTTTTAGGCAAGTCAAGTTTGTCGAAAAGAACGACAGAAAGCTGCTTCGGACTCGAAAGGTTGAGAGCTGGCTCGTCGACAAGCGTGCGGGCCTCTCCTTCTACCTGGGCAACCTTGTCAGTAAACTCCTTGCGAAGATTTTCAAGAGCTTCGACGTCAACAGCCACACCGACGTCCTCCATCCTGGCAAGAATGGGTACAAGCGGCAGCTCAAGGTCGGCATACAGCGCGTAAGAGTCGATTTCACGAAGTTCTTGAGCAAGATGTTGCGCCAGTTCCAGCACAGCAACGGCGGCATCAACCTGTGAAGTTTGATCCAACAGACTGAGTTGCTCTTGCCCTACGTCCAACTGTCGCTGCAAGTGACGCTGGTATACATCAGCCAGCGCATAGGTGCGCTGCCCCGGGCGAAGCAGGTAGGCAGCAATCGCTGTGTCATGCGCAATCCCGCTGAGTGTGATACCTCTGCCCCGCAGCATGTGATACATAGCTTTACCGTTGTGGAGGTACTTGGGGTCATCTGACTCCAACCAGTCCTTCAGCGCAGCATCCTCTTCAGGGGTAAGCTCCGCTGTTTCGCGTTGGATGCCGTGCCGCTCCTTATCGACGATCCCAATCGCAGTAGCATCGCCGTTTGCCGGCACCGGACTACCGTCCACATACAGTGCTAATCCTTGCTCCCTATGGGAAGCGATCCATTCGTCCAACGGCCCTTCGTCGATCACAACTTCTGGAAGCTCCACAGGCAAATGCTCTTCGGCGTCCCCTTCCGTAGGAAGCGCGGATAGCACACGTTCGCGAAGATTCGTGCCGAACTCCAAAGAATCAAATCGCTTCGCAATAGCACCGATGTCTACGGCCTTTAGCTCCAAGTCATTTGGCGTAACAGGGAGCTCCACGTCGGTGACCATCTGCGTGAGTTCACGATTGAGCTGCACTTGCTCGATACGGTCTCGGAAGTTTTGACCTGCGACTCCCTTGATTTCATCCGCGTGGTTAACGAGTTCTGCAAGCGAACCGTATTGCGTGATCCACTTTGTCGCCGTCTTCTCCCCGACCTTCGGAACCGAGGGGAGGTTATCAGACGGGTCTCCCCGAAGCGCCGCAAAATCCGGATACTGTGCCGGAGTCAGCCCGCACTTCTCCTCGACCTTGTCCGGAGTGAAACGTGTCATCGTCGAAACCCCGCGCATCGGGTACAACAGCGTCGTTGAATCGTCTACCAGTTGTAGGTAGTCGCGGTCCCCTGAAACCAAGACAATTTCGAAATCCTGATCAACGCGAGCCTGGTGCACCAGCGTCGCCACGATATCGTCAGCTTCAAAATTCTCCTTCGACAAGCTGATGATTCCGAGGTCCTCAAGACACTCCTGAATCAGCGGAACCTGCCCCTTAAACTCTGGCGGAGTGGATTCGCGCTGAGCTTTGTACTCCGGAAAACGTTCCGTTCGAAACGTCTTGCGCCCCACATCGAACGCCACACCAATATGCGTCGGTGCTTCTTGCGCCACAACGTTGGCGAACATCGACAAGAAGCCATACACCGCATTCGTTGTTTGGCCACCGGTCGTCGAAAAGTTTTCAGCAGGCAGAGCGTAGAACGCTCGAAATGCCATGGAGTGTCCGTCAATGAGCAATAACCGTTTCTTCACGGCCCCTAGTGTAGACGTACGTCCCGACATGACGACTCAAACAAGAAAACCCGGCTCGTGGCCGGGTGTTGTGCCCCAGGTGAGACTCGAACTCACACTGGACGGGTTTTGAATCCGTTGCCTCTGCCAATTGGGCTACTGGGGCGACGTCGCAAAGTATATAGCAGGCAGGCGCTCCGGCGTGAATCGCAGCTCGAAATCAGCTAAATCGCCAGTTCACTACGGGTATCTAGAATTTGTCAGGTAGGGTGATGAGCGCCGTATAGTGAGTAGAGCGCAGGAGGGCACAGTGACACCAGTTCTGATCGGGATTTTCCTGGCCATTTTTGCCGGTGCAGCGCTCCAACGAATTTCAGGAATGGGGCTCGGACTAATTGCGGCCCCCGCACTCTCTGTCTTACTCGGTCCGGTATCCGGCGTGCTCATGGTCAACGTATTAGCCACCGCCAACGCGATTGCCAACACCTATTCCATGCGCGAGCGCGTTGATTGGAAACGCTTTGCCCCAATTGCTGGAACCCTTGTTTTGGGTGCGGTACCCGGCGCATTCCTCATACGGGCAGTTTCAGCTAGCTTGCTTCTAATCATCGTTGGCGTTCTATTGTTGATCGCGCTCGGCACAGTGACGTTGGGAAAACGCTACATACCGAATATTGAAGGCACCGTACCTTCTGTTATCGCAGGTTCACTTGGTGGTTTCATGAACACGTTGGCAGGCGTAGCTGGCCCATCAATCACCGTGTACGCACACGCAGCCCGCTGGCCCAAGGAGATCTACGCGGCAACACTCCAGCCAATCTTCCTGGTCAGCGGCGCACTCTCTTTCGCTATTAAGGAAATCACTGGTGCAGCAAACCTTTCAGCGGTAACGCCCGAAACGTGGGTGGTTGGCATTTTTGCGATGGTGCTGGGCATCGTCGTTGGCACCCGCATGGCACCACGGGTACCAGTGCAACTGGGATATCGAATAGCACTCGCCCTGGCGATCTTCGGCGGGTTCACCGCACTTGTGCGCGGTCTACTTGGTACCGGAGCATAATCCACTGACCAAGACTACTTTTAAACTGAGCCCCAAACCACAACAGCACCGGTTCCTTTCCAGTATCCGGTTGTAGAGCCATAAACACGCGCTTGGCGCGCGACACGGTATCTAATTAGCCTCAGATAATGGACAATTCATTCCAGAACGAATAGTATGTAAGCCATGGGTAGACCACGAGAGTTCGATGAAGACGAAGTCATCCGCAGGGCCATAAAGCTTTTCGGTGAACGCGGGTATACAGCACAGTCCGTTGACGCAACTCTTACCTACCTTGAGATAAATCGTTCGAGCTTCTATAAAATCTTCGGTTCCAAACATGGCCTGCTGAGAACGGCGCTGGAAGCAGTATGCCGAAGCGCTAAGACAGGTGAAGTGACACTAGAAGCCAAGAGTCTTGTTGCAGTCACTCTCGTGGAAGTCGCGCCCGTAAGCCAAGAGCTACGCCCCTTGATTCTCGAAGCAAATTCCCTTTGCTTTGCTGGAGGCCCAGCAGCACTAGGCAAGCACTTACTCGACCGCGCAAGCGGCACTTCCGAAGGAGAGGCACAATGAGCAACAACAATCTCAAATTCACCGAGGCTACTCTGGTTGTTGAGCCACTCGGCTTAGATAAGATTTGGTCGTTCAAAGGATCCATCGAGGTTCCCTGGGAACATGTACGCGGAGCTACACATGACCCGGGTATGAAGAACGAGCCGAAGGGTTTTCGCTGCCCAGGACTAAGGATGGGAGAAAAGCTTGCGGAAACGTTCCACTCAGATGGTGAAAAGCTGTTTTGGAACGTCAGCGGATTCGAGAATACGGTCGTAATCGAGTTAGCTGATGAGAACTTCGCCCGCCTCGTCCTCACAGTTGATGACCCAGTCACAACTGTTGAACGCATCAACGAGTTGGCATCAGCCTGATAGCTAAGTTTCGTACAAAAGGAGCCTGGTCGAGGGAATCCTCGACCAGGCTCCTTGTGCCCCAGGTGAGACTCGAACTCACACTGGACGGGTTTTGAATCCGTTGCCTCTGCCAATTGGGCTACTGGGGCGTGCCTGCTCAATATAGCGCACGGCGCGAGCAGAACAACAATCGGACGCCGTTAAGGTCAGCGCACAGTAGAGCCGGGTTGGTTTGGTAGCAGATCAAACTCATCGATTGCCTCGAACGAGGCCTGCGCGTCATCTTCCGAAATGACGTCCATTGCGAATCCATTCTGGATGAGCACCCACTGCCCCACCTCAACTTCTGGAAGATATGCGAAGCAGCATGGCCGCTCCTCACCCTTCATATCGATGGCCCCCATCGGCATGGGGCTGGACAGGTCGCCAGTGCTGAGCACTTTCGCTGGAACTCCAAGACACATCGCTACATCATTTCCTTTCAATGTTGATGTTCATGGCGCCTTCCGGTGCCGAGGTGCACGGCAGGCAAGGATCCGCGCTACGGATCGCATACTCCATCTCTGCAGGAGTCGATGCCTCTGTGAGCATCCGAGCAAGCCATCCCTCATTTTGCGCGGTAGGGCTCAAAATCTGGCAATCGATCAGATTGCCGTCTTCCACAGTGTAGCGGTGCACCAACAAGCCTCGAGGACCGTCAACGATTCCCGTTACGGTGCCATCGCGCAGTGAATTATCGACGACGACCGGCTCAGCCAACAGCTCAGGAACCTGCAAAAGCTTTTCGATATCGTCGAGTACCGAGCGCACAAGCGCAAACTGGGCGTCGCGCGCGCTCAGATGGGGGAATCGCGCAACTGGGCCTACCCGGTAGTCGCGCCAGTGGCCGTCGATAAGTACCTGGGGCCGCGGGGTGATAGCACCGGGGTGCTGCTCTCGAACGTGCTCATAGAAATCATGCGCTGGGAACAAATGCAGCTCACCTTCGAAACGCGCGGCGATGCGCTCTCCTAGTGGATCTGCTGCGCCGTCGGCATCACACGCGAAAAGGTCGGCAAGCTTTGGTGGATGCTGTTCCACAGGCTCAACCGGTTGGGAAGGCAAGAGACTACGGATCGTCGAGACGCCTTCAGCTGCGCGCTTGACTGCATCAGCATCCGCATGAGCGCGAACTCCCCCAGGAATCGCAACATCGGGGAAGTGACCCGGACAACCGGCGGCACGCAGCACCAGCTTCGCAAATTTGCGGATCTCTAATCCGTGGTCAGGCAGCAGGCGCGGTGCGAGCGTGTCAAGAACCGAACCTGCATGAAGAAGGCGGCGGAGCTGCACGGCCTGCTCGCTCATCGAATCGCTCGACCCAACAAGTTGGTCAAGTGCTCGCATCCCCGCCAAGTGGTGCGTTACCGGGCACAGCCCACAGAGTCGCGTCACGATAGTCGGAACTTCGCTCGCGCGCTTGCCCACTAACAGCTTGTCTACGCGCGGCACGCCGGCGATGTCGAAGCGTGCCGTGCGTTCATTTCCCTCACCTTCGACAATGACTGTCGCTGCAAGCGGATCGATGACGGCGTCAAGAAATAATTTCTCTGACATTTTCCATGCTCCTTACTCGCGTTGCCTACCCCAATTGAACATAATGGGGGTATGCATGAATTGAGTCTACTTCGCGGGGTAATCGATGCGGTCAATGAGTCAGTGCCCGGCCGAAACGTCCTGGCGGTCGGCATGAAAGTAGGCACGCGCTCCGGAGTTGATGTGTATGCGCTTCGCCAAGCATGGGACCTTGCACGCGTCGATACCACCTGTGCTCACGCCCGGCTCGACTTGGACATTATCCCCGCGGCAGTCTGGTGTCCTCAATGTGAAGATACCGTCGAGATTGACGAATACTTCGCGCTGCGATGCCCTAAATGTGACACCCCCACTGCAGATCTGCGTGGGGGTGACGAGTTCCAAGTTACTTGGGTTGATGTTGAGTAGCTTCGGCTGTCCACTCCTTTAGCAGCTGCCGGGCCCGCTGCACTGCTTCTGGAATTGCAGCACTGATCTCCTCACTCAGCGATGTACGGAATTCGACGTCGCGCGCCGTGATACCCACAACCGCCACGTTGTCGGGTTCTTGACCTGTGAGGCGCGCGGCGCTCAACAGGTCCAGCAGTCCCACCTGGTGAGGCGATAGCTGCTGTTGCAATAGGCGCGGAATTTGATCACCGACGAGCACAGCCACATCACCTGGCTGGCCCTGTTTGAGCCCATCGAGCACCAGCAGGTAGTCGGCGTCCTGCACCATGGGTAGGATCTCCATGCCAGACGTTCCTCCATAGATGAAGTTCACGCCCTGGATCGGGTCCGCCTCAAGCTCGCGGAGGATGGCCAGCCCAACTGCGTCATCCGCCATGATCTCGTTTCCAATGCCAATGACGTTGATAGTGACGCCATCAAGCGTCACCAGCTCAGGCGATGGCACCGGGACATCTGGCGCGGGACGAAGCTTCCTCGTGACCGTCATACTCTACTCAACCTCAGGGCCGTCAACCGGCTTCGTGCCCTTCGGCAACCAAACACCGCCGTTGATCATTGCAGACAGGCCACCGTGGCGCTCCGTCGCATCGGCACGGAACACAAGGTAGACGTGCAGAATGACGAAAGCCCAAATAATGAACATGATCAATGCATGCACCAAACGGAAGTATGGGATGCCGATCCATTCCACAGGTGCAGCCATGAGCCGCCAGAACCAGCTATCCTGCTTGGGCAAACCGAAAAGCGCAAGACCAGAGTAAATCTGCACCATACACATAGCGTAAATGCCCGTGTACGCCGTCTGCTGGAGACCATTGTGGCCAACACGTGGTGGCGGTTCGTTCGTAAGGAGCAGGTAGTACTTCGTCTGCTCCCACATCAACTTCAGATCATCTTGGCTTCGCACTGGCCACAGTGCCCGCCACTTCATCTGTCGTGTTTGAGCGAACACCATAATGGCTAGGCGCCAGATAGACAGTGCGATCCACGCGAAGGCTGCAATGAAGTGGATGAGACGGTTCCAGCCCATGAGCATTCCGGCATCGTGAGCATTCGAAGGACCGAAGAATGGATCCATGATGTAGTAACCAGTGATCGTCATCATGATGATCAAAATCATGTTGATCCAGTGCTGCCAACGCAGTGCAACCGGCCACATCTCGATGCGGGTGTAGCCGCCCTTGGATACAGGACGCGGACGGACATGGTCGCCGATGCCGAATGCAATATAGCCTTTGAGTACAAATTCACCGGTCTTGTCGCCATCTACAGGTGCAACGGCGACGCCCATGCATCGATTGCCGAACTTCGAAACTGTGTCGACGTTCTGCATCATCGTCTTCATCTCATGCTTATCCCATGCAGATGCTTGAACTACCGATGCAAGGTCTCCACGCATGACCGCTACGTCCCGGCGCTCGCCGAGCAACTTTGCGTTACGCACGACCGAAAGCGAGTACTTTCGGCTTGGCGTCGCGGGGCTGAAGCTCTCCACGGTGCCGTAGACGTAGTCGGGATCAACAGCACGCAGCAGCGCCTGATCAACAGGATCTGGCGAGTTTGCCGGCTGCGACGATGCCAGGCGCAACAGTGTTTCCGCACCGATATCGTCTATCGGCCGTGATTCTGTGACGCTCAACACCAGATTTTTATCTGGAGCGATCTTGCGAGTCTCAGGCACGCCACCCGAGCTCGAAGAAGCACGGTTTAGCTGGGTGCTCATTGCGTGATCACCTTCACAAGTTCATTGCCTTCCGTGTCCAGCAGGTGCACAGCACAGGACATGCATGGATCAAACGAGTGGATGGTGCGAAGTACCTCTAGCGGTTCCTCTGGGTTGGCCAGCGGGTGCTTGCCATTCGCCAGAGATTCCTCGTATGGGCCCATCTTGCCCTCAGGATCACGACCACCGGCCAGCCAGGTGGTCGGCACGACGGCCTGGTAGCGCTCCGTCTTACCATCCTTGATCTTGGTCCAGTGACTGAGAGAGCCACGGGCGACTTCCATCATGCAGAAGCCTTCTGATTCCTTCGGCCAGGAAGAAGGTTCCCACTTGCTGGAGTCGAAGACGTCGTAGTCACGCTTGCGCAATCCTTCGATGAACTCGGGCAGCAACACATTGGTCATGGCCTCAGAAGTCGTTACAGCTTCCAGAGCACGAGCCAGCGTACGGCCACCGGTCGAATTCAGCTGTTCGAGCTTAATGCCGAGCTTCTTCAGCGCATCATCAACGAGGCGCTTCGTGCTTGGCTCGTTCTGAGCATATGCAAGCAGGATACGGGCAACTGGGCCAACCTGAACGACGCGGCCGTCGTAACGCGGCGCCTTAGACCAGGTGTACTCCTCGTTATCGCCGAGCCATTTATACGGCAATTTAGGACCGGTGTAGTCGGCGATAGTGTCGCCCTCAAATGGGTGTTTGCCTTCGTTCTTGTCATCCTGTGCGAACCATGCCGAGGAAACGTATTCCTTGAACAGGTCCGGATTGAGCTCATGGACCTTGGAGTAGTCACCGTTGAGCAGTACACCCGGAGTGATGTCCGTATGCGTGTACCCCATGGTTCGCTCCATGTGATCACCACGAACTGTTGCGCCAGCCATACCAACCGCGAGGAAGTTCGGGGCAGCCGCACCAATATCAAAGTAATCCTTGTACACGCCCATAATCGCCATTGCGTCAGGCAGGTACACACCGTTGATGAACTCATGGATCTCTGCGACCCAGTTCTTGATTTGGTCAATCGAAACCTGGTTGACCGTCTCTGACTTATCCTGGTCGATCGTGCAGGCCATACCCCCGACGAGGAAGTTCGGGTGCGGATTCTTACCGCCAAACACCGTATTGATGCGGATAATCGAGCGCTGGAACTGCAACGCATCGAGGTAGTGCGAAACCGCCATCAAGTTTGCTTCTGGTGGCAGACGGTAGTCCTCGTGGTCCCAGTAACCACCGGTGAAGATAGAAAGCTGACCGGAATCAAGAACCGAGTTCAAGGTGTCTTTCACCTGCTGGAACTTGTCGACGGAGTTGAGCTTCCAGTTCGAACCTATCGATTTCGCAAACTCGACTGCCTTCTCTGGGTCAGCCTTTGCTGCGGAGACAACGTTCACCCAGTCAAGGGCGTGCAGGTGGTAGAAGTGCACAACATGGTCGTGGATTTCCTGGCTTGTCAGGACGAGGTCACGAATAAGCTGCGCTTGCTTTGGGATGTGGCTTCCAATTGCGTCTTCGACGGCAACAACACTTGCGAGGGAGTGAACACCAGTGCAAACGCCACAGATACGGCCAACAAACGCCCAGACGTCGCGAGGATCTCGACCTTCTACAATCTTCTCAATGCCGCGAAACATCGTGGTCTCGCTCCAAGCGTTGGTGATGGTGCCGTCTTCGACTTCCATCTCCATGCGGAGGTGACCCTCGATACGCGTCAACGGGTCTACAACAACTCTTTCAGCCATTTTTAGTTGCTTTTCCTTTCAATCGTCGTGAACGCCGCTTACGCGGATGGGTTGGGTCGGTGGTGTCCATCAGTATCGGTGGTGGTCGCGAACGCCTGATCACCCTCTGCCATAAGTGCCGAGATATCCTCGGGACCGTCTTCTTCGCCAAAGGCCGCAAGAGGCTGAACTTCGCCACTCTTGCGACGGATGCCAACCTCCTTGACTACGCTGAGTGCGCCATGGACTGCGGTACCAGCGGCGGCGACACCAATGAGGCCGAGGCCAATCTTGCCAGCGGAAGCTTCTTGACCGAATGCACGAACATTCGGCAGTTCCTCGTAGAACGGAGTAAACCGGTCAAAGAAGTCCTTTTCCGTACAACCGATGCACGGGTGACCAGCGCCGATCGGCCAGCCGGACTTGAGGTTCCATTGGATGATCGGGCATGGCGAGAAGGTCGATGGGCCCTTGCAACCAACTTCATAGAGGCACCAGCCATTACGAGCGCCTTCGTCATCAAACGTGCGCACGAACTGGCCCGCATCGAAGTGTGGACGCTTCGGACAGGAATCGTGAATGCGCTGATCGTACGCAAAGAGTGGACGACCCTCTGCATCCACCTTTGGTGGCTCACCGTGGGTCAGCAGGTAGGTGATTGTTGCGGTGATAACTTCACCGATAGGCGGGCAACCAGCCACGTTGATGACTGGCTTATCCTTGATAATTTCGTCAACACCCACTGCCCCGGTCGGGTTTGGACGAGCAGCCTGTACTGAGCCATACACTGCACATGCACCTACGGAAAGGATTACGGTTGCGTTCTCTGCGGCTTCGCGGAGAACTTGCTCGGCGCTCTTGCCGCCGATCTGGCAGTATGCGCCACCTGCACCAGTTGGAACAGAGCCGTTGACCACCAGAATGTGCGGTTCCTTGTTCATCTCTTCCAGTGCCTGCTCGGCTGCGTGCCCTGATGCAGCCATCACGAGCTCGTTGTAGTTCATCGACAGCTGGTTCAAGACGAGGTCCTCAACTGTGGAGGAACCGGAACGAAGCACCGACTCCATACAGCCGGTGCACTCCTGTAGCTGAAGCCAAGCAACCATTGGCTTCTTTACATCACCGAGCGCCTCGGCAATTACCTCAGTCTCTTCAGCGTTGGCGCGTGAGGCAAGCGGCGCACCCACTGCAAACACTGCAGCCATAGAGCTGCACATTTTAAGGAAGTCTCGACGCTTCACCCCCTTCTTCGACAGGTTTTCCCAAAGCGTTCCACTCTGCCAAGTGTCTTGTAGAAGCATCGATTTTCCCTCTCATGCGAGAGCCATGTGCCGGCACATACTCCGGCCCATACCCCTCAAATGAACGTGTACAGATTCCATCAGCGGTCAAGCTGCATGCTTAACGCATCTATAGGGCCAGGGTATCAAGACATGAAAGTAATTCCGGTGTCGTGAAGTCGGCAGGGCTAGAAATCTACCCCCGATTGGGACATAAGCCACTCATTCCACTCGTCTAATCCTTCCCCCGTTGTAGCTGAGGTAAGGATTACCTTCACTCCAGGATTCACCTTCTCAAGATTTTCCTTGAACAGATCGAGATCGAAATTCAGGTAAGGCAGCAGGTCAACCTTGTTTACGACGACCACTTCGACACTCCGGAACATGACCGGGTACTTCAGCGGCTTATCCTCTCCCTCGGTAACTGAGGCAACCATTACCTTATGATGCTCTCCAACTTCAAATTCAGCCGGACACACTAGGTTGCCAACATTTTCAATCAGCACCATATCGACATCATCGAGGTTGAGCCCCTTTAAAGCATGCGCAACCATCGGAGCATCGAGGTGGCACTCGCCCCCAAACCCGTTCCCGGTATTGAGCAGACTTACCTGTGCGCCGAGGTTTTCCAAGCGCTCTGCGTCTAACGCAGTTTCGATGTCACCTTCTACAATCCCGAAACGGATTTTGTCCGCGAGCGCTTCCAAGGTTTTACGCAGCAGCGTCGTCTTTCCTGCTCCCGGGGAGCTCATCACGTTGATGCAAACCACGCCGTGCTCTTCAAACGCGGAACGGTTTGCGGCCGCTTTTACATCGTTTTCCGTGAAAATATCCTCAAGCACCGCGATGCGTTCACGTCCAGTGTCATACCCAGTGTGGTCTCCGTGCTCAGAGTGCTCCGCATCTACTCCCACGTGGAGGTGATCGTGTTCGTGGTGGTGCGTGTGATCATGCGAATGATCGTGGCTGTGAACAGTCCCGTCGTCGTGGCGGTGGAAACGTCCCATGCTTCTTTTCTCCTTCTTAACGGTCAGATGTCACATCAATGTCTACGACAGCGAATTCCTCGCCCGTAATCACACTCGTGGGAGCGTTGCATTCCTGGCATCGGACGTCGAGATACTCATTGGGGTCGAGTATTCTTCGATGCCCGTTGCTGCACTCGATCTCGGCTGGAACCCAGTCGATCCGCAGCTCCGACTTTTCCATGGGGCTCCCCTTTGTGACGAACCCCCAGGCATACTCGAGTGATTCCGGCACGACTTGTCGCAGCGCACCGATTCGGAGGTGCACCGACAGCACCGTTCGTCCGCGCGCTGCGCGCTGAACTGCTGACGCTAACTGATGACTTAATGCAACTTCATGCACAGCACCTAGCCTAGGCGATTATTCAAGAAGTTTGTAGAGTATGCAGCATGGGAGCACAGAGCAGAGTCCGCGTCTTTCTCGAAGGCATTGTCCAGGGGGTGGGAATGCGTCCGCACGTCGCGCGAATCGCACAACGCTTCGGCCTTACTGGACTTGTCGGCAACAACGAGCGCGGAGTCTTTATCGAGTTTCAGGGCGACGCAACAGCACTCCACAATGCGCAGAAGACGCTTATCGACGAGCTCCCGCCTCTCGCCCACATTTTGGATAGCCAAACGTCTCCACTCCCACTCGTATACGGCGAAACGGGGTTTCGGATTGTCGAGTCAGAACATGTCGAGGGAGAAAAGACACTCATCTCCCCTGACATGACAACGTGTGAAGCCTGCCTAGCCGATATTGATGACCAAGACAACCGGCGCTACCACTACCCATTCACCACTTGCACACACTGCGGGCCACGTCTCTCCATCATTATTTCGCTCCCCTACGACCGCGCGACTACCACCATGCGTGAATTCCCTATGTGCACACAATGCGAGGAAGAATACACGAACCCAGACGACCGGCGGTTTCACGCGCAACCAATAAGCTGCCCACATTGCGGCCCTACTTTGTGGTGTACGGATGCCAACGGTGCCGTCCTCGCCGAAACGCGAACGGATGCGCTTGCATTGGACCCCGGCAAATTCGACGAGCTCGTGCTCAAGGTTCAAAACGCCTGGGAATCTGGTGCGGTCGTCGCGGTCAAAGGGATTGGTGGCTTTCACCTGATGTGCGCGGCGGAAAACGAAGAGGCCGTCGAAAAGCTGAGGGAGCGCAAGCGCCGACCCGACAAGCCTCTCGCGGTGATGGTGCCAAATCTCGACGCCGCCAAATCCATTGCAACACTCAGTAAAGAAGCGGAGGATCTTTTGGCATCGCCGTCACATCCGATCGTGTCTGTTCCGCTTCACGAAGGAGCACTCTGCGAAGGTATTGCGCCTGGTTTGAGGGAAGTAGGCCTCATGCTTCCATATTCGCCACTGCACCATCTGTTGGTTGACCGACCTGTGGTAGCTACCTCGGGCAATCTCAGCGACGAGCCTTTATGCGTCACTAATGAAGAGGCACTTCGGAAACTTACGCACCTCGCGGACATGTTTGTGCTCCACGATCGTGAGATTTATGTGCCCGTGGAAGACTCGGTCTACGTCGATACGACGCTTGTTCGGAGGTCTCGCGGACTGGCGCCGATTCCAATGCTGCTCGACACTGAGCGAAAGCCCACTGTCCTAGCGGTAGGGGGCGAACTCAAGAACACGGCGACTCTAGCCGTTGGGCGGTACGCACACGTCTCCTCGCATGTAGGCGATATGGGGTCATGGGATGCTCAGCGGCACTTCGAGAAAATGGTAAAACAGCTCTGCTCAATACAAGGCGCACAACCCGACGTTGTTGTGTGCGACATGCACCCTGGTTACCAAACTTCGATGTGGGCGCAGCGTTACGCTGACCAGCGTGACGTCGAGCTCATTGAGGTCCAGCATCACCACGCACATGCACTGTCACTGTTGGCTGAGCATCAGCGACTATCGACGCCCGCCGTCGTCGCAGCTCTCGACGGCACCGGCTACGGAACGGACGGCACCATTTGGGGTGGCGAAATACTTCATGTAACCGACGATGGCAACGCCGAGAGGCTCTGGCACCTACCACCATTTTCCCTCGTCGGTGGCGACAAAGCGGTGCGAAATCCGTGGCGGATTGCGCGCGGTCTCGCATATAGCTGGCAGCTCGAAGGCCTCAGCGTGCCTCCTGAAGTTGATCTAGACGAGTTGCGATTAGTCGACTCTCAGCTCAGCAGCGGGTTCGGCACCACTGCAACAACTTCGATGGGACGGCTCTTCGACGCGTTCGCATCGATACTTCAGGTCCAACAATCGGTGAGCTACGAAGCGCAAGCAGCGATGGAGCTTGAGGCTCTCGCAGGCAAGTCTCGCCTTTCGTCGGCAGAAGCGCTTGACGCAATCGAAGATATTCGATCGTTCCCGCATCTTGCACAATGGGTGATCAGCGCGACTCAAGATGGGACACGCCTCTTCGAAGACATTGCCCGGATTGCACACGCAGGCATAGCGACACTCGTTGCTCGCTCGCTTATTGACGCCGCCCAAGAAGAAGCTACCGAGGTCATTGGCATCACGGGGGGCTGCGCCGTCAACCGCATTTTGATGACCGACATCTTGCAAGTATTCCGGCACCAACGCCCATCATCGACGGTGTTAACGCATAAAAAAGTGCCCGCCACTGATGGCGGGCTCAGCCTCGGCCAGGCGGCCGCAGGAAGGCTCTGGTCGCGGTAGCGAACCCATGCAGCCTCAGGAACTTAACAGATTCGTGGCAACGGATCGCCAACCAGTTTGTCGACCATACGGGTACCACCAAAGCCGGTGACCAACACCACCGCTGCAGCTGGTTCCTCGACGATCTTTCCAACCACCGCCGCCCCTTCAGCGCCTGCTGCATGCAGCGCCGCGAGTGCTTGGTCGGTCTGGTCTTCCGGCACCACCGCCGTAAACGTTCCTTCGTTCGCGACGTAGAGCGGATCAATGCCCAGCATGTCGCAAGCGGCGCGCGTCATCGGCTGCACAGGGATCTTCTCGTCGTGCAGTGCAACGCCGTAGCCAGTTGATTCTGCAAGTTCGTTCATGACTGTCGCTAGACCACCACGTGTGGCGTCACGCATCCAACGAGTCTCGGGGGCATCGGCGAGCATCGCCCGCACCAAACTTGCGACCTCGCGCGAGTCGGACTCGATCGGTGCTTCGATTGCGAGGTCTCCGCGGGCCATCATGACCGCCATACCGTGGTCTGCGATCGGGCCAGAAACGATAATCCGGTCACCAGGCTTGACCTTTGCAAAACCGAGTTCCCGTCCAGCAGGTACTACGCCGATGCCTGCTGTATTGATATAAATCTTGTCCCCAGCACCCTTCGGAACTACTTTTGTGTCGCCTGTCGCAATCTGTACTCCGGCGCGTTCCGCTGCGGTGCGGAGATTCTGCGCGATCCGGCGAAGCGTCTCTACTTCAAGCCCTTCTTCCAGAATGAAGCCCACCGAAATATACTTCGGCTCCGCACCACCCACGGCAAGATCGTTGACGGTACCGTTTACCGCGAGATCCGCGATGGATCCACCCGGGAACTCTATCGGGTTGACCACATAGCTGTCGGTTGTAAACGCCAGCGTCCCGCCGTTCAAATCGAGGTCCAACAGCGTCGAGTCTTCCCCCTGTGAGAGCAGGTCGTTGCCGTATTCGTCGAAAAATACTTGCTCTAGCAGTGTCGCGCTCGCCTTTCCGCCCGCCCCGTGTGCGAGCGTGACATATTCATCCTTCAAGCGTCCGCCGCGACGACGCACTCGAGCAATGTTGTCATTGACCTTGGACTCATCAACATTGAGGCGGTTTTTAGGCTGCACAGCACTTTCCTTTTCTCATTTTCGCAACTAGCCACCGTGTGGAATTGCTACGAATAGTTCCGTGTGTGAATTCTACCGCCGGTACCGCGTTTTGGGTTTTCGGGGCTTGAAGGTTGTGGGTGACGCGCATAGTTGGCTTGCTGGGTACTTTTAGAAATGCACAAATCATGGGCAATAATGTAAAACGGAATAAGCACGAAAAAGTGTGAAAATAATGCAATCGATGGAAGGCTCTGCTTTATGTGTCTGGGAGTACCAGCGCAGGTTGTCGAAATTAAGGATCCCACCCGCGCAACAGTCAGCATCTCGGGAGTAACCCGTGCAATCTCCACTGATCTTCTTGTTGAAGAAGGACTCGAGGTCGGCGAATGGGTGCTGGTACACGTAGGATTTGCGCTGTCAAAAATTGACGAGGATGAAGCCGCGACAACCCTGCAACAGATTCAACAACTCGGCGCAAATACGTTTGAGGACGAGCTCGATTCGTTTACAACCTCAAGAATCGACTAAGCCACCGTCCCCTACGTTCCTAAGAAAGGACCCCACATGAAATTCGTCGATGAGTTTCGTGACCCAGCCGCAGCTCGCCAACTGATTGCAACCATTGAGGAACAGGCGAAGCAACTCGACCGCCCGATTAAGCTCATGGAAATCTGCGGTGGGCATACCCATACGATCTACCGCTACGGCCTGGAAAATCTTCTCCCCGACTCCATCGACCTCGTTCACGGACCTGGTTGCCCAGTCTGCGTCATTCCAATGGGCAGGGTCGATGACGCACTCTGGCTTGCAAACCAGCCTGACGTTATCTTGACCACGTTCGGCGACATGATGCGTGTTCCAGGCTCCGAGGAGTCACTGTTGCAGGCTCGTGCACGTGGTTGCGACGTTCGCTTTGTCTACTCTCCACTGGACTCTCTCAAGATCGCGGAGGAGAACCCGGATAAGCACGTTATCTTCTTCGCAATTGGCTTTGAGACGACGACGCCATCCACCGCTGTGACGCTAACCGCCGCCAAGCAACGCGATATCCCAAACTTCTCAGTCTTTTCTAACCATGTGACCATCGAGCCACCACTGCGTGCAATCGCCAACGGGGGTGTCACGGAGGTTGACGGCTTTATCGGGCCCGGCCACGTAGCAACTGTGGTCGGCACAAAGGCTTTCGATTTCCTGGCTGAAGAATTTAACCGGCCAGTCTCCGTTTGCGGCTTCGAACCTTTGGATATTCTTCAGGGCGTTGCCCAGTTGCTGGAGCAGTTTACGTCGGGCGACATTGCCGCGGGCAAGGCACGCGTCCAAAACCAGTACGCCCGCGTCGTGCGCCCAGAGGGCAACCCTTCAGCGCAAGCACTCTTGGATAGGGTCTTCGATATACGGGACGAGTTCGAGTGGCGTGGCCTTGGAACCCTTCCCCACTCCGGAATGGCCATCTCTGAAGAGTTCGCCAAGTGGGATGCGGAGCGCATTTTCGATGTGCCCGGCAACCGAGTTGAAGACCCCGCAGCGTGTGAGTGCGGGTCTGTCCTGACCGGCCACATCAAGCCGTGGCAGTGCAAAGTCTTCGGTACTGCTTGTACGCCGGACACCCCAATTGGTACCTGCATGGTTTCCCCAGAAGGAGCCTGTGCCGCATATTACAACTTCGGAAGAATAGATAAAATCACCACTTCTTCCCTCTCTTAGATTAGTAAACCCCCAGGTCAGAACTGCCTGGGGGTAAAATCTTTCGATTTGTTAGCGCAAAACTGTCCGAGTGGGTATTATTCACTCATGCGCAAACGTATCACGGCCGCGGTCACCGCGGCTTCTCTCATTGCAACGGCTTCGGTGGTCAGCCCTTCCGCACTTGCGGAAATCCCAGCCCCCGAAGCACCTGCTACAAGTTCGATAGACTCTGATAAAGACGCCGGTGAAGCTTCTAGCGCGTCGGAGGGCGAAAAGAAGAGCTCCCTGGATCAAGACCCAGAGAACGACCCTCTCTACATTCCGCCCGAGAAGAACCCAGTGCAGAAAATCTCCAGCTCTGATCTATTCCTCAAGTGGACTGATGACATGCCAGAAGGCGAGGGCAAGGACTTTGTTCAGGGATGGGCGAAGGGGTCGTCGATACCAAGCACCGCAAACCCGCTCGAATGGACTAAAGCTGAGGTACAGGGATCTTCGAATATGGTCCGTGGATTGTTCACTGGTAATTTTGCTCAAAGTTCTCAGGGCTCAAGCCAAGCGACAGCACCAGTGCTTCTCGCAATGTTGAGTGTGTTTCTGGTTGGACAAACGGTAGAGCTCATCATGCGTGGGCTGCGATCGCTTCCAACCCCACGCTAGAAACAATCCCAAACAAGGTCGAAAACAATGAACCAAAACAAACGCTTTGGCAAGGCGACGAGGGTCCTCAGCGCGTTCACGTTGATGATGGGCGTTGGTCTTCTCAGTGGCTGCGTAACCAACGTGGAAGGTGGCAACCCAGATGGCTGGGAGCCTATTGAGCCTGCTACCGTTCCTGAGATTGCGGCGATGGTGCCCGAGAATGTCTCGAGAGACGGCAAATTCTCAATTGGCGCCAACCCACCATTCGCCCCCTTCGAGTTCAAAGACTCACAAGGTAATTTGATCGGGCTGGAGCTTGACCTCGGGCGCGCGCTTGCCTCAATCATGGGTCTCGAATTCGATCCACAGGAGATGGATTTTTCTATGATCCTACCTGCGGTTCAGGCAGGCAGCCTTGACGCTGGCATGTCTGGATTTACTGATAACGAAGAGCGCCGCAAAAGCTTTGAGTTCGTTAATTTCCTCTTCGCAGGAATCCAGTGGGCTCAACTCACCGGTACGCACGTGAACCCAGAGGATGCTTGTGGTCTCACAGTTGCGGTTCAGCGCACAACCGTTTCCGAGACCGATGACGTGCGTCCGAAGAATGATGCTTGTATTGAAGCAGGAAAACCACCCATCACCATCCTGTCGTTCGACACCTCTGACAACGCGGCGCTCGCGGCACTGGTTGGCCGTGCAGATGCCTTTAGTGCTGACTCCCCTGTCACGTCTTGGGCGGTCGAACGCTCCGACGGGAAGCTCGAGCTCGTGGGTGACATGTTCGACGCAGCACCATACGGAATCGCGGTGCCAAAAGACTCAGGTCTGAGCATTGCGCTTGCCCACGCAATGCAGCACCTCATCGACACTGGCGATTACGAGCGCATTTTGGCGCAGTGGAACGTACGAACTGGCCTGCTCGATACCGCGCTTATTAACGAACAGCCCCTTACAGAATGGAAGTAACAGACCATGACCACACCATCTACTAGCCAAAGCCGGCCTGCCAGAATTGAAGCGAAACCGTTACGGCACCCAGGACGGTGGGCGCTCGCGGTCCTGCTCGGCGTCCTCGTTGTCTGGTTTATTATTGGCGCAGCCAAGAATGAAGCGTATGGGTGGGACACATACGCGCAGTACCTCTTCGATACTCGAATCGCGGTAGCTGCTCTACACACCATTGCGATTACGGTCCTCGCGATGCTTATTGGCGTGGTCGGCGGTGTGCTCCTTGCCGTGATGCGAATGAGTCCCAACCCGGTGTTTCGCACCGTAAGCTGGGTTTTCCTCTGGATTTTCCGCGGTACCCCCGTGTACGTTCAGTTGATGTTCTGGGGCCTGATCGGTGCGATCTACGACTCCATCAATCTCGGGTTTACGCAAATCTCCCTCGAGCCGTTCACCTCTTCCGCATTTGCTCTCGCCGTCGTTGGTCTTGGCCTCAATGAGGCCGCCTACATGGCGGAAATTGTCCGCTCGGGTGTCTCCGCTGTTCCAGAAGGACAGATTGAAGCCTCGAAGTCGCTAGGCATGAGCTGGTCCCAGACCATGACTAGGACAGTTCTTCCCCAAGCGATGCGCATTATCATTCCGCCGACAGGAAATGAATTTATCTCCTTGCTGAAGACGTCTTCGTTGGTTGTTGCGGTTCCTTACTCCCTGGAGCTGTACGGCCGCTCGATGGATATCGCTGCAGCGCTGTTCCAACCGGTTCCGTTGCTGCTTGTGGCAGCAACGTGGTACTTGGTAATTACCTCCTTGCTGATGGTCGCGCAGCACTACCTGGAGCGCTACTTCGACCGGGGCGCAACCCGCCAGCTCACTGCCCGGCAGCTCGCTAGCTTGGCCGACGCCGAAGGCACAATTCCAAACAACGTCGAGATCATTGAAGCTCCAGAAAGGAACCAACGGTAACCATGGCTTCTCCTACATCTTCTTCCCCCGCCCAAACGCCAATGATCCAAGCGGTTGACGTATGGAAGTCCTTCGGCAGCTTGGAAGTACTCAAGGGCATCAACCTCGAAGTAGCTCCGGGTTCTGTTACCTGTTTGATCGGTCCTTCCGGCTCCGGCAAGTCCACATTCCTTCGCTGCGTTAACCATCTTGAGAAGGTCACTGCTGGTCGCCTGTACGTTGATGGTGATCTGATCGGGTACCGCGAAAAGAACGGCACGCTCTATGAGATGAGCGAGAAGGATGCCGCAGTCCAGCGCCGGGACATCGGGATGGTCTTTCAGAGCTTTAACTTGTTCGGGCACCGCACCGTGCTCGACAACATCATTGAAGCTCCAGTCCATGTCAAGGGCGAGTCGCCGGAGAAGGCAAAGGTCCGTGCGATGGAGCTTCTGCGCATGGTCGGACTCGAGTCGAAGGCGGACGCCTACCCGATCCAGCTTTCAGGTGGTCAGCAGCAGCGAGTTGCTATTGCTCGTTCGGTCGCGATGGATCCAAAGCTCATGCTTTTCGACGAGCCCACGTCCGCACTTGACCCGGAGCTTGTTGGTGAAGTGTTGCGGGTGATGAAGCAACTTGCGCAGGACGGCATGACGATGTTGGTGGTCACGCACGAGATGGCATTCGCGCGCGAGGTCGCAGATCACGTTGCATTCATGTCCGACGGTCAGATCGTCGAGTACGGCACCCCTGAACAGGTGCTCGACAACCCTCAAAAGGAACGCACGAAGGCCTTCCTTTCTACAATTTTCTAGCTTGAGCGCCCAATCGGAGCCCGGTAGATCTGCTTGGCTGATCTTCCGGGTTTTTACTTTGCTTCGCGCAGGCGTTCGTTCATCGCCTGCATGACCGCCGGAGGTACCAGTCCCCCGATATCGCCTCCGAAGCGGGCGACTTCCTTGCATAGCGAGGACGAAATGTAGCCGTACTTCTCGTCAGTGAGCAAGAAGAACGTCTCAACACCGGTGAGTCGGCGGTTCATCTGCGCCATTGGCAGCTCATACTCATAGTCAAGTGACGATCGCAAGCCTTTCACCAGGGCAGTAATGCCGTGTGCGCTGGTGTAGTCGACCAACAACCCACCCCAGCTGTCTACTTTCACTTCCGGCATGTCGGCGACGGCGGACTGGATCAAGGCGACTCGTTCCGCCACTGTAAACATTCCAGTTTTCTTGGTTGGGTTCCCAGTTACCAGAACGACTACTTCGTCGAAGTGGCGTCGAGCACGGTCTACGATATCCAGGTGCCCGTTCGTGAAGGGGTCGAACGACCCGGGGCACACCGCAACGTTACGAGCCGAAGCTAACGATTGGGCCATAACTCACTCCTCCTGAGCGTCTGAGGGGGCTGTATACACTGCCATATCGAACCTTGCAATCCCGTACAAGCGCTTCTTGAGTTTCTGTCCCGTAGGGGTGAACGCGGGCGGCCATGCGGTCTCGGGGCTTTCGCGGTGGCGTTCGATGACGACCACAGCGCCGTCGACAAGTAGCTCCTGCAACGCAGTGACCATTTCAGCGACGGCTTCATCGGCAAGGTCGTAGGGTGGATCAGCGAGCACCATTGAAAAGTGCTGCTTGGGAGCACGCGCCACATACGTGGAGACTTTCACGGGCTCGACACGGGTGTTCGGGTGCCCGACAACGCCCGCATTGTGCTCAATCACCGCGACCGCTTTCGGGTCGTCTTCCACAAGCACCACTTCCTCAGCGCCACGCGAGGCTGCCTCCAGCCCTAGTGCGCCGGATCCGGCAAAGAGGTCAAGGACGTGCTGCCCAGGGAACCCAAAGCGGACCTGCAGAGAGGAAAAGAGGCCCTCTCGCGCGCGGTCCGACGTTGGCCGTGTCCCCTCCGGCGGAACTTTAATCTTGCGCCCACGGGCTTCACCAGAAATGATGCGATTCATGGTACTCACTCTAGCTTTAGCTCTTTTCTAGGTACACAAAGTCCTCATCTTGGAGGTGTGCACTGAGCGCCCGTGCCTTCTCAAGGTCTTCTTCGACAAAGCGGGCCGCATCGCGGTACGCACTGGTAACGATCTCGTAGTCCTCAATCAAGTCGATCAATTTAAACGTGCGACGGATACCTGACTGCTCTGTTCCGAGCACGTCACCCTCACGGCGGTGGCGCAAGTCTAGATCGGCGAGAGCAAAGCCATCGCGCGTCTGAGCAACCTCCCAGACCCGCTGAAAGGCATCACTGCCTTCTTCTGCCTGTGTATGGAAAAGACACAGAGATTGATTGCCGCCTCGCCCGACTCGGCCTCGCAGCTGGTGTAGCTGTGAAACGCCAAAGCTTTCTGATTCCCGTACCATCATGACAGTCGCGTTCGGCACGTCTACGCCAACTTCGATGACGGTCGTAGCTACCAAGATGTCAATGCCACCCGCTGCAAAATCGGACATCACAGCGTCTTTTTCCTCAGCACGCATCTTGCCGTGCAGTACGGCTACTTGCAGGTTTGGGAACTCGGTAGCGCGCAACCACTCGGCGGTCTCAAGGACACCACCCTCACCGTCAATGCGCGGGCACACAATGTAAACCTGGTGGCCAGCCGCGACATCTTCCCGCATCTTCTCCCAAGCACGTGCAATCCACGTCGGCTTGAACTCCGGAACAACTGAGGATTGAATAGGCTTCCTTCCGCCTGGCAGCTCGTTGAGCACCGAGACCTCGAGATCACCAAAGACGGTCATTGCGATTGTGCGCGGGATCGGCGTCGCTGTCATGACGAGTAAGTGCGGAGTCTGCGCCCTTGACTTTGCGCGAAGTCGGTCGCGCTGCTCCACGCCAAAACGATGCTGCTCGTCGACAATGACGAAGCCAAGGTTAAAGAACTCCACGCTGTCTTGAATCAGCGCGTGGGTGCCCACGACTATGTCCGCCTCACCCGAGACAATCTTGAGGAGGGCATCTTGCTTCAGTGCCGTCGGCATGGAGCCTGTGAGTGGCACCACGGTCGTGTGCAGCCCGGCGCGTATGAGCGTCTCTGTAAGCGATCGTGCGTGTTGCTGCGCGAGCACCTCGGTAGGTGCGAGCAGGGCTGCTTGAGCGCCGTTATCAACCGCTTGGAGCATGCTGATCAGTGCGACGATAGTTTTGCCGGAGCCGACCTCTCCTTGGAGGAGGCGGCTCATTGGGTGGGCGTGAGTCAGGTCGGTGGAGATTTCCTGGATGACGCGTTGTTGCCCGCCAGTGAGTGGGAATGGGAGTTGTGTAATGAGTCGGGATTGTTCGCCGTTTGGTTGTTTGGGAAGGGCTGGAGCGTTGTGGTTGTTTGCGTCGGTGCGTCGCACGCTCATGGCGAGTGCGACGGTCATGGCTTCGTCGTATTTGAGGCGTCGGCGGGCGGGTTCGGGTCCTTCGGTGTCAGGTTGGTGAATGGTGCGGATGGCGCTGTCGCGGGCGATGTATCCGTCAGGGCTTGCGCCGAGTGGTTCGGGGACTGTGGGGAGGCTTTGCAGGATGGTGTGGACGGCTCCCATGATGGTCCAGGTGCTGACCTGTTTTGTTGCCGGGTAGATTGGGAGCCATTCGCGTCCGGAGAGGATTGCTTCGAGGTCGCCGAAGTGTTGGAGTTGTCGTAGTGCTCCGGTGGCTTGGGTGGGGCCGTCGAGTAGTACGAAGTCTGGGTGTTGGAACTGGATTTCGTTGCGGTACGTGCTGATTTTGCCGGTCATCATGACGCGGGTGTGTTCTTTGAGCACTCGCATGGCGTAGTTGGAGCCGAAGAATGTTGCGGTGAAGGTGTTGGTGCCGTCGTAGACGTGGGTTCGGTAGATGGGTCGGTTGGGGTGTTTTCTGTTGGGGATGCGTTGGGTAGCGGTGATTTCGCCGACGATGCTGAGTGTATCGCCTTCATTGATGGTGGCAAGGTCGGTCGCGGTGCCGTAGTGGAGGTATCGGCGTGGGTAGTGCTCGAGGAGCTCGCCGCAGGTGCTGTATCCAAGGTGTTTGGTGATTGCCTTGGCTTGTTTCAGGGGGATGACGAGGTTGAGCGGCCTGGGGTCGATGTTTCCTAGCACTTCCTATTCGACTCCGATCTCGGCGACGGCACCGAGCCCGTCTGCGGGGAAAACGATGACGTCGACGTCGAGTTTGTCGTCGAGTGCCGCGAGGTCTTCGGCGCGCAGTGATGCGGTATCGAAGAGTACGGTGACTTGTTCCCCACCGGGCTCGAGGAGGCGCTTGCAGGTCTTTTCGACGGCGGCTATCGCGTCGTCAGCGATCAGGAGTGTTTCGCCGTGTGCCATGGCGATGATGTCGCCCTTCGAGACTGCCCCTCCTTGCACGAGCCCGGCTTTAGGGGCGCGCTGGAGGACAGCGGTTCGCATTTCTCCGGCGGCCTCCGACATGGTGAAAGCTGCCGTCGCGAGTGGTTGGGCTGGGTCATGAACGGCGAGCGCCGCGATACCGGAAACAAGCCGCACGGTAGGAAGCAGGGTGATGCTTTGTTCGAAGGCGTGGGTTGCTTTCTCCACTGCGGCGAGGCTTCGCTGATCAAGCAGTCCGTTCGGCAGCAAAATAACTTCGCGAGCTTCGGTTTTGTGGACGGCGGCGAGGATGTCCGCGACAATATTCTCGCCCGGCGCGACTGTTACCGCACCTGCCTGCGCGTAGAGATCAGTAAGTGATCCGGGAGGCGTCACTGCGACAACCAGTCTTGTGGGAGTTTGCGTGACAGGTTCGTCCGGGAGCACTTCGAGATGCAGTTGTGTCACGGTACCGCGGGCGAACGCGCGCTCAATCACTGCGCCGGCCTCGGTGGAGTGAATGTGGACTTTGCCGCTGTGCTCGTTATTGCGAGCGATCACAAGACAGTCGCCCATGGTGCTCAGTTCGCCCTCAAGGACATCCATGTCGCCTTCGAAGAAGAACATGACTTCCAGGTTTGCCTTGCCACTTGCGTGTGAGATCACGTGAGAGGTTCCGTGTGTGGCAGGCTGCGCTACCTCGTAGGGTTGGCCGTCGAGTTCGTATACAAGTGATTCCAGGAGGATAACGAGGCCGGTGCCTCCTGCGTCGACGACGCCCGCTTCCCGTAACGCTTCCAGCTGTGACGGGGTACGTGCAAGTGCAGTTTCCGCAGCGTCGGCGGCAGCCTGTGCGATGCTCAACGCGGGTGCTTCTCCCCCTGTTTCCTGCAGCGCTTGCGATGCCGCAGTCGACGCCGCCCGCAGCACCGTGATCACGGTGCCCTCTACCGGCTCGGCAATTGCGCGGTCAACAAACTGCACTGCTTGGGCAAGCGCGTTCGCGATGAACTGCCCGCTTCGAGTATCTTCATCGGCGGTTTGCGCGACGCCTCGGATGACCTGGGACAGCACAACACCCGAGTTGCCACGCGCGCCGCGAATGGCGCCAACGGCAAGCGCTTCGGCTACTTCCTGCATCGACTGAGCATCAGATCTTTTCGACGCCTCTTCGACAGCCGCCGCCATCGTCTGCGCCATGTTGGAACCAGTGTCCGCGTCCGGGACGGGAAACACATTGAGCTGGTTGATCTCGTGTCGGCGACGTTCGAGTTCTGCCGCAGCCCGACGAGCCCAGGACAGGAGCCGTGGTCCATCGAGTGCAGTTGCTGTTTCCATGGTCAGACAGTCTACAGTGCCCAGTCGACAGGTGAGGCACCCTGTGCAATGAGCGCCTGATTTGCCCGACTGAATGGCCGCGACCCGAAAAATCCCCGGCGCGCCGACAGCGGCGACGGATGTGGGGACTCAATCGTTGGCGTACTCCCGAGGAACTGTTTCGCCGTTTGTGCGTCTCTGCCCCACAGGATCGCAACCAACGGAGTATTACGCTGAGCGAGCTTTGCGATTGCGTGTGCGGTCACTGCTTCCCAGCCCTTCCCGCGGTGTGACGCCGGCGCGCCGGGCCGGACTGTGAGTACTCTGTTGAGCAGCATGACTCCGTTTCGCTGCCAGGAGGTCAAGTCCCCGTCGGCTCGTGGGGGGATACCGAGGTCATCGTTGAGCTCCTGGTAGATGTTTACCAACGATCGGGGCGGTTTCACGCCTGGCTGCGTCGAGAATGAGAGACCCATGGGGTGGCCGGGCGTCGGGTACGGATCTTGACCCAAGATGAGCACACGGACATCTTCAAATGGGGTCGAAAACGCACGGAGAATGTCTTTTCCGGCAGGCAGGTACGCGGGTTCACCGCGGAGAAAGTCTCCCATCGCGTGGATGGCAGGTTCTACTTCCGCCAGCGGTTCCTGCCAGGAAGGGTGGACGGGTAAGTTCATGAAAAAGGCTCCCATTCATGGCGCGCGGTGTGTGCGACGCCGTCGATTTCCACGCCGACTTTGCGTGTGACCGTACCGATCGAACGATACCCCACGGGTGCGTCCCCATCGATCGTGCCCAGCAATGTGTGGTCTTCTCCCCCGTTGAGTACCCAGTCCCATGGGTCGACGCCTAGGAACTCACCGGCTTCTCGCAGCTGATCACTTGGGGCTACAGCGGCGCGCGAGATGTTAATCCCCACGTTCGAGGCCCGGGCTATCACGCCCAGATCGTGCAGTAGCCCGTCGGAGTTGTCTGTCATGGCTGTAGCCCCTGCTGCTCGTGCAACAACCCCGCGCCCAGGAGTCAGTTGCGGGCAACGGTGCGCATGTACGATATCCGCAAGCCGTTCCGGGATTTCCCGTCCGGACTCCAGTAGTGCAAAGCCAGCAGCAGAATAGCCGATTTTCCCGTGCGCTATCACTCGCTGTCCTGGACGCGCTTGGCTCAAGCGCAGTGGCGGCAAACTACCTCCTAACGAACCAATCGCGGTAATCGCGATCGTCAGTTGGTTCCCACTCGTAATGTCCCCGCCGACGAGCTCGCTCGAGTATCGCTCCAATTCGAGATGGATCCCTCGTGCAAGCTCACTCACGACGGCAAGCGGGGTGTCCGGAGGCGCCGAGAGCGCGAGTAGCGCGGCAACGGGGCGAGCACCCATCGCCTCGATGTCGGCGAAGTTTTGCACGATGGCTTTGCGCCCCAACAAAGCAGGGGTGGTCGTCGAAAAGCGAAAGTGCTGTCCCTCGACGAGCATGTCCGTTGTTACGACCGCGCGGCTATTCGGCGTGTGCGATTCGAGCACTGCTGCGTCATCACCGTTGAGCGGCGATGGCGATGCACCAACGATGGCGTCAATCGTTGCTTGTTCTCCCACCTCCCGGAGCGTCGGGCCGTGCGTGGGAAAGCCGACGTTACTCACCAAAGTGCGCCTTTCAGTAGACTTGTACGCCATGAAAGATTCCACTGGCGCGTTGCATGATTCACAGATTAACCGTACAGCGGTCTACATCAGTTTGGGCCTCGCAGTGGCGCTTGTTCTGGGCGTCATTGTGGGTGCTCGGTATTTTTTCCAGCAGGTGGCACTGCAGCCTGTGGCGATGACTGAGCTGCCTTCCCCCGAGGCTGATTCACCCGAGTGCGCTGCGCTCGTGGACAGCCTTCCTGAAAAGGTGCTTGGGCACAAGCGTGCGGAGCTCGCCGCCCCGGCTCCGGCAGGTGCTGCCGCGTGGCAGTCCTCTTCAACTCGACGCGTCACGCTGCGCTGCGGCGTGGAAATGCCCCTGCAGTACACCGAGTACACCCCGGTGTCCTCCCACAATGGTGCAGAGTGGATCAGAATTGACGACGCCACCCCAGGCTCAAGCATGGTCACGTGGTTTAGCGCGGACCGTTGGCCGGTAGTCGCCGTGACTACCGACGCGGAGGGACTCGGCAGGGCAGATACGCCAGTGGACGAGATTAACGTGAGTGCGCTGCCGCAGCGCGATCTTCCCCGCAACCCGGCGCCGCTCTCTGAGCTGCAGCCAGCGACGCATTTAACGGACGGGAGTGGAGCAAACGCATGCGGCGGATTGCTTGCTGCGCTTCCTGAAACGCTCGTCGAAGGCTATAAACGGCTTCCTGAGAACAACGTGGCTTCGCCGCAAACTGCAGTCTGGACGCAGCTTGGCCACGAACCGATTGTGCTGCGTTGTGGTGTGAACGACCCGGAGCACTACGAGGCCGGAGCGACCTTGCAACAGATCAACGGGATCCCTTGGTTTGAGGACACCATCACTGCAACTGGTACCACCTCGTCGACGTGGTACGCGCTCGGGCGAGAGGTCAACGTTGCGGCCTTTGTGCCCTCAGGTGAGGGCAATGAGGTCATCACCACGCTGACCGAGCTCGTCGAGAAGCACGTCCCCGAACGCAAGTCTTAGTCCGTTGCGCCGTCGGCTACCTGCAGCGCAGTGCGGACCAGAGTGTCGAGCAGTTTCGGGTAGTCGATGCCGCTTGCGTTCCACACCTGTGGGTACATCGAAATTGCGGTGAACCCCGGCATGGTGTTGATCTCGTTGAGCACAGGACCCTTGTCGGTGACGAAGAAGTCCACGCGTGCCAATCCCTTACAGTTCAGTGCATTGAATGCACGGACTGCTTGGTCCTGCAGGGTAGCTATCAAAGAGGCGTCGTAAGGCGCGGGGATTGTTGCTGTAACTCCCTCTTCCATGTACTTCGTTTCGAAGCCGTAGAAGCCTTCTGCGGAGGCATCAGTTCCATTGAGTTTGGCCGGCACGGAAGCCTCGATGCGGCCATCGGGAAACTCCAGAACTCCAACCTCGACTTCGTCGCCGACCTGCTCCGATTCGACGATCACTTTCGAGTCGCACTCGTACGCTTGATGCAGTGCGGCATCGAAGTCTTCCCACGTGGTCACCTTGGACACACCAATCGACGATCCACCGTTAGCGGGCTTGACGAACACTGGAAGGCCTAGGCGCTGCTTATCCTCATCGAGCAGCAGTTCACCTCCGCGGAGAATCACTTCCGGAGTCACTGTAATTCCGGCAAGTGCCACGAGCTTCTTCGTGTACTCCTTGTCCATGCCACTCGCGGACGCCAAGACGCCTGGCCCCACGTACGGGATTCCCGAAAGCTCGAACATGCCTTGGATTGTGCCGTCTTCACCAAACTGCCCGTGCAGGACCGGGAAAACAACGTCGACCTGCGCGACGGTCTCGCCGGTGGCGACATCAGTAAACTCACCGCGGCGCGAAGGGTTAATGCTCAACGCGATCTCTGCACCACCACGAACTTCGGGAAGCGCCTCTCCGCCAACTGGGTCGATTTCCCCGCGCACCCAAGTACCATCCCGGCGAATACCTACTGGAAACACCTCGTACACCTCGGGGTCGAGGTGGGCCATGATGGAGCCGGCAGAAATACAAGAAATTGAATGCTCGGTGGAACGACCACCGTAGACTACTGCAATACGAATCACAGCTGACACATTACCTGGTGTCTACTCCGACTTTTTCGACCGACCCATCAACGCAGCAATCGTCTCCTCCACCGTCACACCCTGGTGACACACCGCGAAAACGGCTTGTGTCAGCGGCATGTCCACGCCGTGGCGCTCGGCGAGCTGATAAATGCTGCGTGAGGAAATAACCCCCTCAGCAACCTGGCCCTTCGTTGCAGCCTTCGCCTCTTCAATCGTGGCACCCTTCCCCAGCGCAGAACCGAAAGTTCGATTACGAGACAGCGGCGAGGAGCACGTGGCAACCAAGTCCCCCATGCCCGCCAGGCCTGCGAACGTCCGGGCGTCGGCACCCAACTCCTGGCCTAGACGCGTACTTTCAGCCAAACCACGGGTAATAAGCGTTGCCAGCGTGTTCTCCCCTAGCCCCTGGCCAGAAGCCATGCCACAGGCAAGCGCGATGACGTTCTTCGTCGCACCTCCGATCTCACAGCCGACAACATCAGTGTTCGTATACGGGCGCAGGTACGACGTCGCACACGCCGCCTGCACGAGCTTCGCACGGTTGATGTCACTGCAGGCGATGACGGTGGCCGCCGGCTGCTCCTCAGCAATCTCGCGGGAAAGGTTTGGCCCACTGAGCACCGCGATTCGGTTCTCCTCTGCACCGGTAACCTCAGCGATGATCTCCGACATTCGCATGTATGTACCGGTCTCAATACCTTTCGAAATGGACAACAGCGTGGTGTCAGTACGCAGCAGCGGGGCCCACACTTCCAGGTTCTGGCGCATGGTTTGGCTTGGCACGGCAAAAATAGCGATATCTGCAGCCTGCAGTGCCGCTTCCGCGTCAGACGTTGCGAAGACCCCGTCCGGCAGCGCAATCCCCGGCAGGTAATCGGGGTTCTCCCGACTCTCCTGCATGGTCTTCGCCAGCTCATCCCGGCGTGCCCACAGCTGCACCATGTTGCCGGCATCGGCAAACACTTTGGCCAAGGTTGTCCCCCAGGAACCTGCACCCATTACCGCTACGTTTACCACTTGTGCCACCGCCATTCCTGTCTGCATGAACCGTTTCACGCTAGCACTTTTCTACCGCCAATATCCACAATCAGCCCGCTGACCTGTCGCTGCAGCGAAAACCTGCAAAGTGCGTAAAGATAGAAAGTATGTCACGTTCAACGAAGCTCCACGAACAACACAAAGACCAATTCGGAGAAATGTTCATTACCGGACGCCACCAAGAAGTCCCCCGCCATCCGCGTCGAGAGTTCAAGAAGACAACACTCGCCGCGGGTGCTGTGCTGTGGCGTGGCGATCTCGAGCATCCGGGTTCTATAGAAGTCGCTTGTATCCACCGCCCACACTACGACGACTGGTCGCTCGCCAAAGGCAAGGTGGATCCGGACGAGTTCCTTGTTACCACCGCCGTTCGCGAAATTCAGGAGGAAACTGGCTACGAAGTCCGGCTGGGAAAGTTGATTGGCAAAACCGTGTATCCAGTCAAGAACACGACGAAGGTTGTGTACTACTGGACCGGCAAGGTAGTCGGCGGCGAGTTCACCCCTAACAATGAAGTCGACGAGATTCGCTGGCTCAAGATCGACGATGCGACGCAGGTGATGAGCTACGAGCTCGACAGGCAAGTATTGCTGAAAGCTGCGAAGCGCTTCGCCACCCCCGCTGACACCCGAATTCTGTACGTGCGCCACGCTCGTGCGAACTACAAGGAGGCCTGGAAGCACGACGATAGTCGTCGGCCGCTCGATAAGAAGGGCAAGCGCCAGGCGAAGGCGCTTGTGCCGCTGCTGCAGGCGTTCGCTCCTGAGTCTCTGTATTCTGCCGAGCCGTTGCGTTGCGAGCAGACACTGATCCCACTTGCGAAGGCACTCGGTAAAGACATCACGATTGACGCCACCTTCGGTGAAATCGCGTGGCAGGAGAACCAGGTAGCCGCCCGCGCAGATTTTGATGCGCTCATCAAACGCGGTGGCACACACGTTGTGTGCTCGCAGGGCGGGGTCATCCCTGAGATGATTGCTGCGCTTTCGGCCGACGGTCGTCTGCCGATCGATTCGCCGATCCTGGCGAAGAAGGCGTCGGTATGGGTACTGTCCTTTAACGATGGGCAACTCATCGGCGCCGACTACATGCCATCTCCACTACCGGTGCTCTAAGGACACTTCGCCTAGAAAAAGAAAGGACTGCCCAGTTGCAGCCAGTTACCCAAGAACGAATCGAAGCGGCACTCGATGCGCTTGAATTGCAGTATTTCCGCAGTTCCGAGGACGGCCTCACCCGCACCGCGTTTCCGTCGATCATGTGCTTCTTTGAAGTCAAGGACATCGGATTCAAGATCACCAGCCAGTGGCTTGGAACCGCGAAGATGAATGCAGATAAGAGCAATCTTCGTCTCAGCATCAATGAGTTGAACCGCTCACTGCCCCTCGTTCGTGCACATCCGATTCAGCGCGAGGACGGTGCTCTGGTCGCGCTATTTGAGGCACCGTTTTTCTCCTCCGACGGTTTCAGCGACGAGCAGCTGCAGTCAATGCTGCAGTTTTACTTCTCCATCATGCACTACGCGGTGGAAGCGCTCGACGAAAACTTCGCGCATCTCAAAGACAAGCACCCGTACAAGCAGGAGAAGGAACAGTAAAATGCAACAGCTACAGCCGTTAAGTCTTGATCGTCTTCGCAAGCTGTTTGACCAACGCGGTTGGGAGTACCGGGAGCCTACGCAGTACAACTCACTCATTACAGCATTTTCCGGTATCGGCTTTGAGATGAAGCTGGTCGATACAAGCCTGCATTTCGTCTCTACTGTCTCAATCGATGCTGTCGACGCAAGTCGTTTCGACGAAGTGCTCACGTGGTGCGAGGACTACAACAACGCCCACGCATTCCCATCGCTCGTCGTAATGAAAGACGAGAAGCGCGATGTCTCCGCTCTGGGCGTTGCGTATGTCATGCCGGGCTATTGGGAGTACAGCGACCAGCAGTTCGCGGACCACGTCTCCTCCGCTATCCACGGCATCACGACGTCGGTCCGCGACTTCTTATCGACGTTCGCACCTTCGGCTCTCGAACGTCTCGGCACCCCTGCTACCGAGGAGAAGTAGCGGGGTAAAACGGGCGACGCTGCTGTTCGTACTCCTCGATGGCTTGCTCGTTTCGCAGCGTCAGCCCGATATCGTCGAGGCCTTCGCTCAGGCGCCAACGCGTGTAGTCGTCGACGTCGAACGAGTAGGTACTCTCCCCGACTGTGACGGTGCGGTCCGGCAATGAAACAGTAGCGACAGTGCCTGGTGCCTGCTCGAGCTGCTTCCAGATCAGTTCGATGTCAGACTCCGACATGATGCCAGCTAGAAGGCCCGCTTTGCCCGCGTTGCCTCGGAAGATATCAGCAAACCGTGGGCTAAATACCGCCCGGAACCCGTAGTCCTGCAGAGCCCACACCGCGTGTTCGCGGGAGGAGCCAGTGCCGAAGTCGGGGCCGGCGAACAGCACCGACCCTTCCTTGTATGCCTCGTTGTTCAGCACAAAGTCAGGTTCATTGTTGCGCCAGTTTGAAAACAGGCCATCTTCGAATCCGGTACGGGTCACCCGCTTGAGGTAGCGGGCGGGAATAATCTGGTCGGTGTCCACATTTGACCGCGTCAACGGAACTGCGACGCCACTGTGGGTTGTGAATTTTTCCATGATCGTGTTCAGCTCCTGACTACTGTGCGTTGGCGGTGGAAGGAATGTCTGCGGGTGCGGCGAGGTGGCCGAGTACTGCTGTAGCAGCCGCTACTTCGGGCGAAACTAGGTGTGTGCGACCACCAGGTCCTTGGCGGCCTTCGAAGTTTCGGTTGGACGTCGAAGCGCTGCGCTCTCCAGGGGCAAGCTGGTCGGGGTTCATACCCAGACACATAGAGCAGCCCGCGGTGCGCCACTCAGCGCCGAACTCTTCAAAGATTGTGTGCAGGCCTTCTTCTTCCGCCTGCTGCTTGACCTTGGCAGAGGACGGCACGACCAGCATGCGGGTCCCCTTCGCGATTTTTTGGCCGCGCACAACCTCTGCAGCGGCGCGCAAGTCTTCGATGCGCGCGTTCGTGCACGATCCCAGAAAGACTGTATCAATCTTGATGTCACGCAACGGCGTGCCAGGGGTCAACCCCATGTACTGCAATGCTTTTTCCGCGGCCTGCTTCACGCTGTCGTCTCCGAAGTCCTCAGGGTCAGGAACTGAGGCGCTCAGCGGCAAGCCCTGGCCGGGATTGGTACCCCAGGTGACGAACGGGGTGAGCGTCGAGGCGTCGATCTCTACGACGGCGTCGAACTTCGCGCCGGGGTCAGTTGGCAGCGTCTTCCAGTACGCCACTGCGTCGTCCCAGTCCTTCCCCTTCGGCGCGTACGGACGTCCCTTAACATACTCAAATGTCGTCTCATCGGGTGCCACCATGCCGGCACGGGCGCCTGCCTCGATGGACATGTTGCAGATGGTCATGCGCGCTTCCATTGAAAGTTTCCGAATGGCTTCGCCGCGGTATTCAATGATGTGCCCTTGGCCACCGCCAGTACCAATCTTGGCGATGATTGCCAGGATCAAATCTTTCGCACTCACACCAGGTTGCAGCGTTCCACTGACCTCAATCGCCATCGTCTTGAACGGTGCCAGCGGCAGCGTCTGGGTCGCCATGACGTGCTCTACCTCAGAGGTGCCGATACCCATGGCGATCGAACCGAACGCACCGTGCGTCGATGTATGCGAGTCGCCGCACACAATCGTCATGCCGGGCTGGCTAATGCCCAGCTGTGGACCAACGGTGTGGACGATGCCCTGTTCCTTATCGCCCATTTCGTGCAGCACAACGCCGAACTCTTCACAGTTCTTTCGCAGCGTCGAGACCTGGGTGCGCGAGGTCGGGTCGCTAATTTCTGTCAGCTCGCCAGAAACGATGCCCGTGGTTGGCACGTTGTGGTCTTCGGTGGCAAGGTGCAGCTCTGGGTGACGCATGCGGCGCCCGTTGAGGCGCAAACCATCAAATGCCTGCGGTGACGTCACCTCATGCAGGAGTTGAAAGTCGATGTAGAGAAGATCAGGCTGACCGTTCTCTCCACGGGTGACCACGTGATCACGCCACACTTTTTCCGCCAGCGTTAATGGCTTTTGGCCCATCTTGCTCCTCCTCAACAGTCGCAACCACCTCCCACCGAGTGAGATGGTAGAATCCATGACGTGAGACAGTATAGCGAAGACTCTGGAATTAAAGTGCTCGATCGCTCGATTTCCATCGTACGAGCGGTCGCAGGCGGCGACAAAACCCTCGCCGAGCTCAGCGAAGCAACCGGACTGCCCCGAGCGACGACTCACCGAATAGCCACTGCACTGGAAGTGCATAACGTCCTAGCAAGGACAGAGGACGGACAATGGACGATCGGCCGCGCACTCTCCCACTTTTCAGGGCACTCCTCCCCCCGTTTGCTCTCTGCCGCCGCACCAATCATGCGCAACCTCGTTGAAGTCACTGGCGAGTCCGTGCAGCTCTACAAGCTCAGCGGGGACACCCGCACCTGCATCGCGGCAGAAAAGCCCGAGAGCGGCCTCACCTACACAGTTCCCGTGGGCTCACAGCTCTCACTCACCGCAGGCTCAGCTGCCCGTGTGTTCGCCGCCCACTCACTTATCGACGCCTCTCCGTTTCCCTCGCAAGACCTCGAGGCGATCCGTGTAACCGGACTCGCTGAGTCAATCGCAGAGCGTGAAGTTGGGCTGGCGAGCCTGTCTGCGCCCATCACCAACCCAGACGGATCAGTCATCGCTGTCCTTTCCGTTTCCGGGCCGGCCGAGCGGCTCACCCCCACCCCAATCGAAAAGTGGGGCCCCGAGCTGCATGAGGCTGCTCAGGAGCTCACCGAGGCCCTGCGGTAACCCTTGATTGCTGGCGGCGCTGCCCGCCAGCAACAAGTCCAGCACGCTTCGCTCTCACCGTTCTCATTCCGAGATACACCCAGGCGGCCACAGCACACCCCGACAGAACCGCCGGCAACGGTTGGTGCAGCAACGTATTCGACGTCGTGGCCGCTGCAAACGCTGCGAGGTTGAGCCACACGTCATACACAGGGGCGATGAACTGGTGGTTCAACACATGCAGGGCTGCTATGATCAGCCCGCACGCGAACGTGATGGAGAGCAACACTGTAATCAGCACGTGACCAGCGTACTCCCTATCACTACTTTGTTAGCTCGTGGCGTCCAACGTGAGCTCACGGCCATTTTGGTCCTGAACAGGACGAGCATTCTTGCCGATCAGCGATTCGAATGCTTGCAGTTGCTCAGCTGAGGCAGTTACCGGCTGCGTCATTACCATCCAGCGAACGTTTTCAGAGCAAGGTGGCGTCGTCAAAGAGCCTCCATACGTGATGTACTCATGTGATGCTGGAAGAGCATCCGCGATGTTGATCTCCTCCTGAGAGATATGTGAGGTATCCACGTTCTCTGGCGCATTATCAAGCAGATACTGCACTAGCTCGTTCGGTGCACCTTCCTCAAGCAGAATTCCGAGGACTGTAATGTCACCTGCCGCATTCTTGTGTACAAAGTGGATCTCGCCAGGAAGCTGCTTACCGTCGAACTCGTGCTCTGCAGGAGTGTGCATGTGCAGCTGCGCGAGCTCCAGATCTTCACCGTCGAGAGTTACCTTCTGCGTTGTCGACGGCGTGTACTGCAACGTGTGTCCGTTATTCAGAACTTCACCCGTGCTGGCAGCATATGCAAACTCTATGTCTGCCAAGTCTTCAGGGGTAGCGTCACTCAAGTTGATTGGGCTTTGCTCCTTGCCATTTCCACAGACCTCGAATTCGGTCGAAAGGTCGCCCCAGTGCTCTGGAGCACCGTCTCCTTCGTACCCCCAGTGCGCTTCACTGGCCGGGGCGGCCTCTGACGATGTGGATGGTGCGCTCGTGCCAGCTTGCGAGCAGCCGCCCAGCAGCAGTGCGCTAGCAGCCACCGCTGCAAGCGCGGCAGAATGAGCTTTTCTCATGATATGTTCACGTTCCTTTCATCTTGGAGTTTGGTCCTCCGATGGTACGCGAACTGCGCAGCCTGTAAACTACATGCCTTTGAAGCACAAAAAGAAAGGCAGCCAGTGCTTGCACTGACTGCCTTTGTACCCCGTACGGGATTTGAACCCGTGTTACCGCCGTGAGAGGGCGACGTCCTAGGCCGCTAGACGAACGGGGCGCGCTCGCTTTTTGCGACTCGTTAACAATAAACGTCGCCCTATGAACTCTCCAAATCTGCAGGCCACGCGCCGCTTTCCCGCAACGCGCCCTCGATGGTTGGCCATGACGCTCGCAGCATATGCTCAAACACTCCCCACGTATGGGTTCCCTCAACGATTTCATGCCACGTCACGTTGAGCCCTTGCTGCTGTGCTGTCTCAGCGAAGTACTTCGAGCATGCATACGAAGTTGCTTCGATTACCATGGGCGCTCCGAGCCTCTTTGACGATGCCTCCTCGTCAATCGCGCCGGGCACGCCCTGTGCAGCCCCCAGCCATAGCGTGGTCCCGCGTAGTCGCTCCAGGTTAAGAATTGGCGAGTGCCGCCACCACGCCCTGTTCGACGACGTCCCCCACATGTTGACCGGGTTCCCCTTGTTCATTGTCACCCCTGACGATGTGTAGATACCGCCGAGCACGCCGGTGGTCGCCGGGCAGCCCGAGTAGGATGCGGCCGCCACGAACCGATCCGGAGCATTCACGGCGATGTCCAGCGCAGGGCCACCAGACATCGAGATGCCGGCGATGGCGTCGTGCCCGTTGCCGTGGAACTGGGCGTCGATAAGTGGCGGTAACTCACGAGTCATGTAGGTGAGCCACTTGTTCGTACCTGTAGCCGGGTCCTCTCGATACCAGTCGGCCTGCATTGAAGACACTGACCCCTTCGGTGTCACCACATTGACGAGCTTGCCAGCGAAGAACGCTTGATAGTCCGAGGAATTCGCCCAGCTGTAGCCGCCCGCAGCGCCGTCTGCCCCCATCATGAGGTAAAACGTTGGTCGAGGCGCGGTGCCACGCGGCAGCAGCACATCATTCGTCACCTCTCGCTGCATCGACGGCGACCACACCGTGAGTTCCCACAAGTCCCCTTCAACTTGGCGCATAGACCGCAGCTCAGCGGGCGGCGCTTCATGCGCTGGAAACGTTGCTGATGCATCTCCTCTCGACGAACCAGTGGAGCTTCCCGGATACAGCTGGTACATCGATGACCCCAGCTCTCCCCTGCCTAACGCAACCAACACCGCTGCGGGGATGGCGAGCAATGGCACTGCGGAACTCAGGCTGAGAACCGCCAACACCACGCTTGCGGCATCAAGCACGCTCGACCCTGACCGCGAAGGCTCGGGTTAAGCGACAAAATGTGTGCTTTTTTGGATATGGATTCCAGGTCCTGCCTGGGCCTACGGCGGGACAGTGCTC
>NZ_JAGPYT010000013.1:0-59565 GCF_024453995.1 Corynebacterium sp. CCUG 51687
CCCAACCCCTGAAAAAGCACACATTTTGTCACTTAAGTCGACACGCCGAGAAAAGCACACATTTTGTCGCTTAACCCACAAAACCCCAGGCCGCCAACGACCTGGGGTTTTACGGAACTGTGGAGCTAAGGGGAATCGAACCCCTGACCTTCGCATTGCGAACGCGACGCTCTACCAACTGAGCTATAGCCCCTCGCTGGAGAAGACGTTACTCCTCTTCTCCGCTGATGCTAAATCGTCCGGTTACCCAGGCGATTTAGCTCGCTCGTGGGGCACGGTTGTCATCCTCGCCGTATGGGTAGTGGGGGGAATCCGTGTGGTCCTCGAAGATTGCGGAGGATGCTTCGGGGAGGTCGGTGAAGTCGGGGTGGGCGTCGTCAAGGTCGAGGGCTACGGATTCTCCGTATCGACGCGGCCACTCCTGCCTGGGGTGCGTCGAATCTGCAGTGGCGACGCCGAGGCGCGCGCGGCGCAGCTGGCGCATGCGGCGGCGATGCAGCGCACGCTCCTGACGGACGACGCTGCGCAGCACAACCATGAACCAGGTGGTCAGGGCGACGGAGGCCGCAGGCAGGATCCATGTCCAGCCGCCTGCGACGAACGCGATCACAAACGTGACCACGCAGGCGATGATGAGGCCCAGGAAGGTGCGCTGACGGCGCATAAAGCGGTCTTCGCGTGCCCGGCGTGCACGGTCTGGGTCCCAGCCGCCACGGCCGCGGCGGGCCTCTGCAAACGCGAGATCTTCGTCGGTGACTGCGACCTCTTCATCTGGAGCGTCCTGCTCGTCCTCGGTTTCCTCGGCAGTGAGCTCTTCGGCGTCCATCTCTGCCGTCACGCCAGTGTCGTATCCGAAGTCAGCTGCGGAGTAGTACGAGTCGGGGATGCTTTCGGCTTCTGCTACCGAGGCCTCCGGATCCTCCGCAGTCTCGAGTGCTACCGCATCGGCGTCGTCTGAAGAATCGTCTGAAGCCTCATCCACTTCATCGGCGGACTCAGTCTCAGCCTCAGCGGACTCCGCTTCAACTGCCGCATCCTCGACTGGCTCCGCTTCGATGACCTCTCCCTCAATAACGTTTGAGTCGGCATCTTCTTCGGAGCCAGCGTCTTCCTGGTTCTTCGAGAAGAAGTTTCGGATGACCGCACTGTCGTCGATGAGCACTTCGCTGGCAGCTGGCTCGTGTTCGACGGCTTCGACGAGTTCCACGTCCGCAGCGTCCTCGTCGTGCAGGTGCACGTCCGCAGCGGTCACGCGTGGGCGGCGACGAACCTCCATGGGTTCCGTACCACCGGTGTGCAGGACCCTCGTCTCGTCGTACCCTTCGCCGGAGCGACGAATTGGTTTGTTGTTGCCAAATACGAGTGGTGCCAGCACGATGACCCACACGACGATCATCAAGATAATGATCAAGCTCGGGCTACCCATACAGCGAAGCCACCTTCCTAAAACTACCCTCGAAACTGACCTTTAACGGTAGCGAGCAATCCGCTCTTCCTGCCCGAGCCACGCCGGGGCCGCGTCATCGAATTCGGCCGGAACGCCGCAGCCTGTCTACAGCCGTGGTCGGGTAGTCATCTTCGGTCATTGCGACGAAGTAGTGGTCACGCCAGCGGCCGTCGATATGAATGTTTCCCCGCATGAATCCTTCTTCGCGGAAACCCACGGTCTGCAGGACGTGGCCGCTTGCTGGGTTGTCTGGAAGGTACGTCGCAGTCACGCGGTGCAGGCCCACCCGCGCAAAGGCGTGGTCAACGCCCAAGGCGCACGCGGCCGTGGCGACGCCGCGCCCTTGATACGGGCTGTGCACCCAGTAGCCGATCCAGCACTCGTCGACGGTTCCGCGCTGAATACCGCCGAGGGTCAGTTGGCCGGCAAAGTGGCCGTCGACCTCTATCACCATCGGTACGACGGTGCCATCTGCAGCCATTTCTTTGAGCATCGTCCACTGCCCCGCCCAAGCGCTCTTGGTGTGAGCAGCTTCCCATGTGGAATGGATCGTTGGTTCTACCGGCTGCAACCACTGCTGGTCAAGCAGGCGGGTACGGCACCATTCCCCGCCATCCTGCAAGCGTAGGGGCCGCAGCGTGACGGTTTCCCCGCTAGGAAGTCTCACGAACGGAGTGCGTTCGGGCCAACCAGGTGTGGGTCCGTGCAGCCAAGTTTCAATCCTTCGCAGCAGGCCCAACGTCTATCCCCGCTGCTGGAGGAATTCGACGTCCACCACGTCGCCTGGGCGGATCTCCGCGGTGGACTCCGGCAGGCGAATCATGGCGTTGGCTTCCGCGAAGCCTGCGAAGAGGTGGGAGGTTTCGCCACCGGCACCGCCGAGGCCTTCGACTAAGTAGTCGCCGGTCTCCGTGTCTCGCATGAGGCGTGCACGGATGTAACCACGCCGCCCCGGCTGCGAGGTAATTGCCCGCATCGAGCGTGCGCGAACCACCGGGCGCTGCCAAGACTGCTTGCCCAGCGCTTGGCGGATTGCCGGTCGCACGATGGTTTCGGCGATCACGAGCGCGGCCGTCGGATTGGACGGCAGCAGGAAGACCGGCACATGTTCCTCACCCAGCGTGCCGAAACCCTGGACGGACCCGGGGTGCATGGCCACTCGAGTGGTGTCGATTTCCCCGAGGTCATGCAGCACTTCTTGGAGTGTCTGCGCGCCTGAACCACCAACAGCGCCGGTGATCACGATCATCTCGCTGCGCCCAATGTAGCCAGCCAGGGTTTCCCGCATCTTCCGCGGCTCAGCGTTCATGATGCCGACACGGTGTACATCTGCACCCGCTTCCTCGGCGGCAGCAGAAACGACGTAGGAGGCGACGTCGATAACTTGGCCCAAGCCTGGCTCTCGTTCGATGTCAACGAGTTCCATGCCGAAACTCAGCACGGTGACTCTCGGCCGGGGATACACCAGTACTTTTGTGCGCCCAGCAGCGGCTAGCAGCCCAATTTGTGCAGGTCCGAGGACCGTGCGGGGGCGCACTGCGATGTCGCCTGGCTGGATATCAGCCCCCGGCTTACGTACGAACTCGCCACTTGCAACTGGGCGTTGCGGCGTAACCCGCTTGGTGCCCCGGTCGCTCCATTCCAGTGGCAACACGGCGTCGGCAAGTGTGGGAAGCGGGGCACCTGTTGCAACCCGCACCGCTTGGCGTGGCTGCAGGCGCAACGGCTTCTGGGAACCGGCGGGAACCTCCCCCACCACGGGTAGAGCACGATCGGCGTTGGTGCGTGGGCGCGAATCGCGCTCCGGCTCGCCGTCTTCTTCCGCCTGGCGCGGCTTCACCCGCAGGCCTGCGGATCCTCCGACGTCGACCGCGCGGACGGCGTAGCCGTCGATGGCTGCTTGCGAAAAGCCGGGCAGCGCGCGTGTCGCTACGACTTCCTCGGCGCACATCAGCCCCAGCGCGTCGTCGATCCCCACTCGGATCGGCTCGGGGGTCCGGATTGCGTCGCCAATTATGGCAAGCTGCTCATCAACACCGCGCATCAGCCACGCCTCTTTCTACGCCTTCGTTAGCGTTGTTCATCACCCGTGAGTTCGGGGTGTTCGGCCTCAAAGTCGTTCATGATCTGCTTGAGTGCCGTGTACAGTGCAGGTCCGTACTTCGGGTCGTGCAAACCAAAGTCCACATTAGCGGGAATGTAGCCGCCCGGGTTGCCCAAATCGTGGCGCTTGCCGTGGTGCACCACGATGTGCACTGGATGACCTTCCTGGATCATCAGCTCGATCGCATCGGTCAGTTGCAGCTCCCCGCCCTTGCCCGGCGTAATGCGACGCAGCGCATCAAAAATTGCCCGGTCAAGCAGGTAGCGTCCGGTGGCCACGAGCGTCGACGGTGCGTCTTCCACGGCCGGCTTTTCCACCATGCCCTTCACGCGCTTGACCTCGACGCCCTCAATAGTCTCGTCGACGTCTTCGACATCAAACACGCCGTAGTTAAAGACTTCCTCCGGCGTCACGTTGAACGCACACAGCACGGAGCCGCCGAGCTTCTCGCGGGTGCGCACCATTTTCTCCATCACGCCGGTAGGAAGCACAAGGTCATCTGGCAGCATGACGGCAACTACGTCCTCGTTTTCGTCGAGGGCAGATTCCGCACAGCTCACCGCGTGGCCAAGGCCCAACGGCTTCTCCTGCGTCACGGCGACTGCATTAATAAGGTCCGCGGCGCGGGCGACCTTCTTCACCTGGTCGTCTTTCCCGCGCGCCGCGAGGGTCTCGCGCAGCAGCTCGAACTCGCCGAAGTGGCGCATGATTTCTTCTTTTGCCGGAGCTGTCACGATCACCAATCGGCGAGCGCCGAGCTCTGCCGCTTCCTCGGCAATCAGCTCGATACCGGGTGTATCCACCACGGGCAGGAGTTCCTTAGGAACAGTCTTCGTAGCTGGCAAAAACCGTGTACCCATGCCAGCTGCCGGCACCACGACGGTCTTCACGCCACGCGACGCAGGCTGCTGGGAGGTTTCTTCATTAGACTTCCGCATAAAGATCTACTTTACCTCTGTATGGCCCGACTACCGTTTCCGACTCGTGAGGAGGCTCCCCCACTTGCACACCAAGCAAACTATCCGCGAAGCACACACTACTTTTCGACGCCACCTCGCCAGCAAACCAGACGAAAAGCGTCAACGCGACGCCAGCATCCTCCAGCACACGCTCAAGGCTCTCGATCACTTCGACGCCTTGGGCAGTGAAATCAGCGCCTACCACCCGCTGCGCACGGAACCCGCTGCCGCTGACTACCCGCTGCAGCTCGCCCAACACGCAAGAACGGTGTGGCTGCCGATTTCGCTTCCTGGCGGTGTGCTGCAATGGGCCGCGTGCGCAGAAGAACAGCAGCCCGGCGCGCTTGGCATCGCGGAGCCAGTCGGTTCCCGGTTCTCCAGCGAAGTGCTCAAAGGTTGCGCTGCACTGGTGATCCCGGCGCTCGCTGTGGACCGCCGCGGGCAACGTTTGGGTAAGGGCGCCGGCTATTACGACCGGGCGCTTGAGCAGGTCCGCGACCACCGCATCCCTATTGTTGCGGTGGTGTTTGACGAAGAAGTCGTCGACACGCTGCCAGCGCAACCTCACGATGTGCCCGTCGATGCAATCGTGACAGACCGCGGATTTTTCCAACTCTAGGGAACCTTCCGGGCCACACCCGCGTCTAAAGACGCATGAAGCCCGCCTCATTCCTTCGCGACCTCCGCATGCCCGGCTACCACCGCACCGTCACAGTGCGCCGCACGATCGCCGTCGTGTTACTGCTGGTAGCAGGCGCAAGCATACTTTTCGACGCCCGCTCCGCCGACCCACCCGCTGTTGTCTTCGCCCGCGACGTTGAGGCCGGCACAGTGCTCACCACGGCGGACGTGGAGCTTCGCAGGCTGCCGCCCTCTGTTGTTCCCGCAAACGCCTTGGGCAGCACAGACCTCGCCGTCGGACAGGTCCTCGCGGCTGGCGCATCCGCGAACGAAGTAGTTACCAACACCCGTCTTGTCGGACCGGACCTTAAAGCTTCGCTGATCGAAAGCGATGACGACCCGCACGACTTCACCATGGTTCCGGTCACGCTCGCGGAACCGGAGCTCATCCCGATGCTGCATCACGGCGCCGGCGTAGACGTAGTCGCGCCAGGCCCGCGAGTTATTGCGCGTGGCGGAAGGGTGGTCACGACGAACGAGGAGGGGTCAATCCTGGTACTGCTGCGCAGTGTCGATGCAGCCAACGTTGCGGCCGCATCACTGACGGACCCGTTAACAGTTGTATTGACCACACGATAGTTTGTTGCCTATAGTTTTTAGGTCCAAATCCAAACCTTACAAAGGAGACCCTAATGCTTGAGGGCTTTAAGAACTTTATTCTGCGCGGCAACGTTATTGACCTCGCAGTCGGTGTTGTTATTGGTGCTGCGTTCACCGCAGTTGTTACCGCTTTCTCCGACAACATCATCAACCCGCTGATCGCTTCCGTCGGTGGCGCTGATTACTCCGGCCTTGGCTTCCACATCATTTCCGGCAACGACGCAACTTTCCTCGACTTCGGCGCGCTGATCACTGCAGCGATTAACTTCCTGCTGATCGCGGCAGTCGTCTACTTCGTGATCGTCGCTCCGATGAACAAGCTCGACGAGATGCAGAAGCATAAGCGCGGCATCCAGCCAGACGCCCCGGCTCCGACCGAGACCGAGCTGCTCACCGAAATCCGCGACCTGCTCTCCGAGAAGCCCGCGCAGCAGTAGTACTGCTATTCTCCGTAATGGGGTGGTCGCTCGTACTCATAAAAGGCTTTGCCTGTGAGTTCTGGCTCGCCGTCGCCGTCGATATCGACGCTGCGCCCGGCATCATAGCCCGTCCGCCCAGAAGCCGCGTCACCAAATAGTTGCGTGCGTTCAGGACTACGGTCGTACTCTGCTTCCGACCGTCGCTCCACGCGCCTCCGCTGGTGGCGCGGCTTTTTCATGCTCGCCATCGTTCCTGATTACGCCTGTACGGAGTAGGTATTCAGCTCGCCGATCAGGTGCTGGACTAGTGGTGCGATCGTCGATACGCCGTCGCGTATCGCTTGGCGGCTTGCGGCGAGGTTTACCACGACGGTCGAACCAGAGACGCCACACACACCGCGCGACGTGCAGGCATCCACCGCTCCACACGCCTGGCCCGACGAACGAACCGCCTGCGCTACACCGGGCACGTTCTTGTCGATCACGGCCTTCGTCGCCTCTGGCGCCGTATCACGTGGCCCGACGCCAGTGCCACCGACGGTCAGCACCAGGTCAACCCCACCAACGACACCGGTTTCGATCGCTTTGCGGATCTCCGCCTCGCTCGAATTGACGTGCACCACCGCGTCAACGGTAAACCCGAACTCGCTGAGCAACTCGACGAGCATGTCACCCGTGGTATCCCCTTCTGAGCTGTATCGGCGGTCCCCAACCAGCACTGCGATGGCCGCAGGAGGCGTCGGAGTCTGCTCGGCGAGCTCTGCGGCCTTCAGCGATGCTTCGTCGGGCTCCCCAACCGTGTCAAGCAATACTTCTGTCGTTGGCATGCCAGGTCTCCTGTCGTGTCGTTGCGAAATCGCACAGTTTCATTTTCATTGTTTGCTTCAAAACTTACCCGTTGCTCAGGGTTACATCTACGGAATGAGGAGCTTCTTCTCCCTCCCGCAAGACTTCAAGCTGAACGACCTGCCCGAAGTCCTTCGACCGCGTCGCCGCAATCAACGCATCCGCTGAGTCAATCAGCCGACCGTCCAGCTTGGTAATCACATCACCTTCTCGGATACCGGCCTTTTCTGCTGGACTACCAGGCTCAACTCCGGCGACCACGGCGCCGTCGATACGAGTGCCGCGAATCGAAACGCGGACGCCCAACATCGGCTGCGACGCCTTGCCGGTTTCAATGAGCTGCTGCGCGACACGCTTGGCAAAATTCGACGGAATCGCGAACCCGAGACCAATCGAGCCCGACGACTGCTCGCCACCAAAGCCGCCCGCCGAGAGCGAAGCAATAGCCGAGTTCATCCCGATCAGGTGCCCCTGCATATCCACGAGCGGACCACCCGAGTTACCAGGGTTAATCGCAGCGTCTGTCTGCAGCCCGTCCATCAACGAGCTCTCCCCACCGCCCTGGGCCGCACGCACCGGGCGGTTCTTCGCCGAGATGATGCCACTGGTTACCGTCGCCGAGAGCCCAAGTGGAGAACCAACTGCGACAACCTGCTGGCCAACCTTCAGCTCGTCCGAGTTGCCGAAGTCAAGCACAGGGAGATTTTCGACGCCATCAACCTTCAGCACGCCAATATCAGTGTTGACGTCCGACGCTACAAACGTAGCCGAGTGCTTCGAGCCGTCGTTGAACACCACCTGAATCTCGGACCGTTCGGTCGCCGCAGCGCCGATCACGTGGTGGTTCGTCAAAATGTAGCCGTCGGAGGAAATAATCGACCCCGACCCTTCCGCGATACCATTCGGCGTCGCCACAGTGATGGATACAACCGAAGGCAGCACTGCGGCCGCAACCTGCTCAACGGAGCCATCAGGCGCAGTCTCTGGCGATGCGAGGCTCGGGTTCTCAAGTGCGTTGTAGTGCTGCTGTTCGCCGTTATCGTTCGCAGCGACGACTGCGTACCCGGCGCCGGCGCCGGCCAACAGCGAAAGCACTACGGAGCACGCCACTGTAGCCGCCCCCAGCCCACGCCGCTGCTTTTGCTGCGGTGCAGACTGCACGAATGCGGTTTCCGGGGAGGCCTCCTGTGGATAGGAGGCCTCGTACGGGTTTTGTTGTGGCGTATTTGATTGTGGTGAATACGGGTTCGTCATGTGCAGTAGTATGCACGACGCCACTGTGGTAGCACTAAAAAGTAAACTCGTTCTCTCGCAATGTTTCCTGAATGTTCACTGTGTTAGCTGAGCTGGGATTTGTTCGGCAATCGCGGAATTTCGATGCCTTCTTCTTCCAGATAAAAATCCTCATCAGCATCCGGAGCCTTCCCCGGGAAGACCACACGGAAGCGCGCCCCGTGGTCATCCGACTCCTCCACGAAGATCCGGGCACCATGCCGGTCCATCACCTGCTTGACGATCGCAAGCCCCAAGCCCGAACCAGGCATCGAACGCGACTCCGCCGAACGGTAGAAGCGCTCAAAAACCCGCTCGCGCTCCTCCGGAGCAATGCCCGGGCCGGAATCGTCGACAACCAACACTGCGTACTTCTTCGCTGCCTTCAACGAAATCCTTACCGTTCCGCCTTCTGGCGACCACTTGGCCGCATTGTCGATCAGGTTGAGCGGAGCGCGGCCCATCGCGAACCGATCACCCATAATCAGCCACGGGTCAGCGTTGAACTGGAACGTAACGTCAGGCCGACGACGCTCAACACGGCGCACGGCCTCCTCCAGGATCACATCCAGGCGGATCTCCTCAAACTCAACGTTCGAGGAATCCTCCCGCGCGAGATCCACCAGGTCTCCGATAAGCGTCGACATTTCTGTCATCTGCGCCAGCACATCCCGCTCAAGATCGGCGCGGTCCTCCGCACTAATCTGATCCTGCCGATCAGCGGAGTACATCATCATGAGCAGCTCAATGTTGGTGCGCATGGAGGTCAGCGGCGTTTTCAGCTCGTGGCCGGCGTCGGCAACAAGCTGTGCCTGCCTGGTGCGCGAATCCTGCAACGAAGCCATCATGTCATTAAACGCGTTCGTAATACGCGCCATCTCATCATGGCCCTGCACCGGAAGCGGCTTCAGCTCCTTCGTCCTGGTCACTTCCTTCAGCGCAAGGTGCAATTTACGCAGCGGGCGCATACCGGAACTCGAAACCAGGAACGCCACCAGCGTCGACACTATCCAGCCCAAGCTGAGCAGCACCAACAGCGCCGCGGCAATACTGCGCTGCAGCTGACGCGTCGGGTCGACCGCCTTCGACAGGGCCACGACTGTTCCATCATCCAGCCTTGTAACCAGCACACGGTTACCGTGCAGGGTGTGTGCGGAGACGTCCGCTCCGTAGTTCATTCGAGCAAAGTCCCCACCCACGGGAATTTCATCTCCCACGAACCGGTTCGACTCCGCGCGTGAAGCCGTGGCGAGGATGTGAGGGTTGCGGCGTCGAAAAGTCTCGACCTCAGCCGCCAGCTCCTCATCGCTGGACATTTCCTGCGAGTCGTACGCGAGCATCGCGCCCTGCGTGCGCAGGTCGTTGTCCATCATGCCGATAATCGACGTCGACGACGCCCAGTAACTCACCGATGCCGTGACCAAAATCGTGAGGGCCACGAGCACGCCGGTCAGCACCGCGAGCTGCTGGCGAAGCGTCATCTCCGACCCGAGGTACGCACCACGAATATAGGTATCGAACAGGATCGTCGGCAGGTTCGGACGCGGGGGTTCCTGATCTTGCTCGGCTGCCGACACTTGGCGAACCACCCCCTCAAGGGACATGCCGGTAGTGCGCTCAAAGTGATCCGCCGACTGGCGCAAAATCACAGTGCAGTCTCCCGAAGCACGTAGCCAACCCCACGGACTGTATGGATCAGGCGAGGCTCCCCGCCCGCCTCAGTCTTCTTACGGAGGCACCCGATGTAGACCTCCAAGGCGTTGCCGGACGTCGGGAAGTCATATCCCCACACCTCTTCAAGAATCTGCTGGCGCGACAGCACCTTGCGCGGGTTCTCAATCAAAACGAGAAGGAGCGCGAACTCGGTACGGGTCAAGGAAATAGCGCGGTCGCCACGGAAGACGTCACGGGTATCGGTCTCTACAGACAAGTCCTCAAACTCGTACTTTGTTTTCGGAGCAGACTGCGACTGGATAGCGTCAGCCTGAGCGCGGCGCAGCAGCGAGCGTACGCGTGCCAACAGCTCCTCAAGCGCGAAAGGCTTCGGCAGGTAGTCATCAGCGCCGGCATCCAAGCCCGCCACACGGTCCGCGACACCATCTCGCGCTGTCAGCATCAACACAGGACGGTCGTATCCCGAGGAGCGCGATGTGCGGCACACATCGAGCCCATCGATCTTCGGCATCATCACGTCCAGAATCGTCAGATCGGGTTGTTCGTCACGGATGACGTCGAGCGCCTCTTCGCCGTCGGAAGCAAGCAGTACATCATACCCGTTGAAGCGAAGGGAACGCCGCAGGGATTCACGAACGGCTTGCTCATCATCGGCAACAAGAATCTTCATACGCCCATTATTGCCTATCTGAGAGACTTTTAACACCGGACTGTCAAAAAGATGAAAAAGCCGGGCCCGTTGGGCCCGGCGAACGCTTATAGTAAGGCGCTTTTAGAACTGCTCGACGTCAATCAAGCCAGCCTGTGCAGCCTTGAGCAGGCGACGTGGGATACGTACTTCCTGGCCGTCAACCTTCGCGGTGATCAGCGGCGCATTGTCAGCCTTCCACTGCGAACGACGCATACGGGTGTTCGCGCGGGACTTCTTAAACTTAGGGGTTGCCATTGTTGTTTCTCCTTACGCCCTATTTTGCGGTCTTCTTCTTGCGGCGAGCCATACCGCCGAAGCGCTGGTTGAACTTCTCAACGCGGCCAGCGGTGTCCATGAGACGCTGTGCGCCGGTCCAGAACGGGTGGGACTCAGCGGTCACATCAACGACGATGAGCGGGTACTCGTTGCCGTCTTCCCAGGTATCGGTGCGGTCGGAGGTCTTGGTGGAGCGCGTCAGGAACTTGTGGCCCGTGTTCGCGTCCTGGAAGATTACCGGGTGGTAATCCGGATGGATATCCTTTTTCATATGTGAGTTCGTCTCCCTCAGGATTGATACTTCAGGTCGGTTCCCCGCTTGGGGATCGTGCCTGAGTTGGGTGCGAATGATTCATGTCCGCCCAGCTGTTCACTGGACAACTTTGCACATATTACAGGGTGAATCCGGTTTTACATAATCAAGTTCCACCAACGCCACCGACAAACAACCGGTAGGTGTGCGAAATAGAATTATGCATTTCCTTGCTGGACGTGTATTGTTGACTCTCGCTGTTGTCGAAGTACACGTATACGCCTACGTCAACCGATTACTCAGATACTTTGTCGCGGACCCTCACTCCGCATTTCCGTATCTAACTTTTCAGTGATCAGTGCGTGGGCGGCAGAAGAGAAAGAAGTCAACCCATGTCGGCACATTGCCAGGTCACGGGACGGAAGCCGCAGTTCGGCAAGACCGTCTCCCACTCGCACCGCCGCCACTCGCGTCGTTGGAACCCCAACGTACAGAAGCGCCGGTTCTACCTGCCCTCCGAGGGCCGTACCATCACTCTGACCGTTTCCACGAAGGGTCTGAAGGTCATCGACCGCGACGGAATTGAGTCCGTCGTCGCTAAGATCCGTGCACGAGGTGAGAAGATCTAATGGCACGCAACGATATTCGCCCGATCATCAAGCTGAAGAGCACTGCGGGCACAGGTTTCACCTATGTAACCCGTAAGAACAAGCGCAACAACCCAGATCGCATCTCCCTAAAGAAGTACGATCCGGTTGTTCGCAAGCACGTCGAATTCCGCGAGGAGCGATAAGTTATGGCTAAAAAGTCCAAGATCGCCAAGAACGAAAAGCGCAAGGAGATCGTCGCTCGCTACGCTGAGCGTCGTAACGAGCTGAAGGCAATCATCCGCAACCCGGAGACCTCTGACGAGGACCGTCTGGACGCTCAGTTTGAGCTGAACCGCCAGCCTCGCGACGCCTCCCCTGTTCGCGTGCGCAACCGCGACTCCCGCGATGGTCGCCCACGTGGTTACCTCCGTAAGTTCGGTATTTCCCGTGTCCGTATGCGCGAGATGGCTCACCGCGGTGAGCTGCCTGGCGTCCGTAAGTCTTCGTGGTAAGGAGGATGACCAATGAAGCGCAATAATAACCATCGCAAGGCGCGCATGGAGCAGTCCCGCCGCCCGAAGAAGAACCCGTTGAAGGCCAAGGGCATCGAGAAGGTCGACTACAAGGACCTCGACACCCTTCGTCTGTTCATCTCTGATCGTCACAAGATCCGTTCCCGCCGTGTTACCGGTCTTTCCCCACAGCAGCAGCGTGAAGTTGCTACTGCGGTGAAGAACGCACGCGAGATGGCTCTTCTGCCGTTCACCAGCCGCTAAAGTTCGGTTGACGATAACAGCGTAGAGTCTTTCGACGAACTCCCGCCCCTGGTCTCCAGGCGCGGGAGTTTTTCATGCCCTGTTGAAGCTGACGCACGGCACGACAAAAGGCCCCCACGACCGTGGGGGCCTTCAGTATGTCTCGGGTTAGGCGATACTAGTGCGCAAAGTGGCGCGTACCGGTCACGTACATTGCGACGCCAGCGTCTTCTGCGGCCTTAATGACTTCCTCGTCGCGGATGGAACCACCAGGCTGCACGACGGCACGCACTCCGGCGTCCGCGAGGATCTGGAATCCATCTGCGAATGGGAAGAACGCGTCGGAGGCGGCGACGGCACCGTTGGTACGGTTGCGGCCCTCGTCGAGCGAGTTAGCGCGGTCGACGGCCAGCTTCGCCGAATCGACGCGGTTGACCTGCCCCATGCCGATGCCGACGGTAGCGCCGTCGTGCGCAACGAGGATTGCGTTCGACTTCACGCAGCGTACTGCACGCCACGCGAACACGAGGTCCGACATGGTTGCGTCGTCGACGGCTTCGCCTGCCACTAGCTTCCAGTTTTCTGGGTTATCGCCCTCGGCCTGGAACGCGTCGCGCTCCTGGAGAAGGAAGCCGCCGGAGATCTGCTTGATCTCTTCGGTGTCTTGGCCTGGCTCCACTTCGAGGATGCGAAGGTTCTTCTTGGTCTGCAGCAGCTCGAGCGCATCCGGCGCGTAGGAAGGCGCGATGATGACCTCGGTAAAGATTGGCTTGACCTGCTCGGCAAGCTCGAGCGTGACCTCGCGGTTCGTCGCAATGACGCCGCCGTACGCAGATACAGGGTCGCAGGCGTGCGCCTTTCGGTGCGCGTCAGCGATGGACACCCCAGATACTGCGACGCCACACGGGTTGGCGTGCTTGATGATTGCGACGCACGGTTCTTCGTGGTCCCAGGCTGCGCGCCACGCGGCGTCGGCATCCTGGTAGTTGTTGTAGCTCATTTCCTTGCCGCCGTACTGAGTGGCGTCGGCAAGGCCCCAGCCCTCGTTGATGACGCTTGCCGCCTGGTGCGGGTTCTCACCGTAGCGCAGCGCACCGTCCTCGTCGTCGCCGAGCTGCTCCGCAAACCAGTCTGCAACGGCGGCGTCGTACTCTGCGGTGTGCGCGAACGCCGCAGCCGCCAGTTCGCGGCGCTGCTCGAGGGTGAATCCACCCTGCTCAACTGCTTCTTGCGCCAGCTGGTACTGGTCCGGGGAGGTCAGGATCGCCACTGATGGGTGGTTCTTCGCTGCTGCGCGGACCATGGAAGGACCGCCGATGTCGATCTGCTCGACGCATTCATCGAACTCCGCGCCGGACGCAACCGTTTCCTCGAATGGGTACAGGTTGACCACAACGAGCTCGAACGGTGCAACTCCGAGTTCCTCGAGCTGTTGCTTGTGGCTGTCCTTGCGGAGGTCTGCCAGGATGCCTGCGTGCACGTGTGGATGCAGCGTCTTCACGCGGCCTTCAAGTACCTCTGGAAATCCGGTGACTTCCGATACTTCGGTGACGGGCACACCGCTTGCGGCGATCTTTTTAGCAGTCGAACCAGTAGAGACAATTTCCACACCGGCCGAGTGGAGCGCCTTTGCAAGCGGCTCAAGATCGGTCTTGTCGTACACGCTCACGAGCGCTCGACGAATAGGTGTGCGTTCGTTGTTCATTCGAAAGTGACCTTTCCTTCATGTATCGAAGCAGTAGCTAGTAGCTCAGTAACCTGACGGCGCTCTTCTTGCTTAATCCGTTCGTGCAGCGAGGACTCCGTATCCCCTGGCTGCACCAGCACGGGGCGCTGCGCAATGATGCGGCCTGTGTCCATCCCGTCGTCGACAAAGTGGACGGTGCAGCCGGTGACCTTGACGCCGTAAGCGAGGGCGTCGCGCACCGCGTGCGCTCCTGGGAAAGCAGGCAAGAGCGAAGGGTGAGTGTTAATTGTTTTACCTTCGTAGACATCCAAGAATGGGCGCCCCAAAATGCGCATAAACCCTGCGGAAACAACAAGGTCCGGGCTGCAACTAGAGACGGTTTCCGCAAGGTGGGCATTCCACGCGTCGCGGTCCTTTTCCATTTCTACGATTGCAGTCGGGATGCCTGCGTTCTTCGCCCTCTCGATTGCCGGACACACTTGGTCCGCAACAACTAGGTCAACACGGTATGCACAAGGGTGGGCGTCCTGGTAGTCCATAATCGCCCGCAAGAGCGTTCCAGTACCAGAAACAAGGACGGCCACAGATAAAGCTTTATCAGCACTCACGGTTCATCAGTGTAGTCATTCTTCTTCCGCGTGTGAGCGGTTCAAGAAAGTTCGCACAAAGCGCACAAGCCACACCAATCCGCCCACGCCGACGGTCCATATAAAGAGGAAAAGCACTGCGGAAGCTAGGTCAGCGCCAACGACGCCGTACGCCCCCGCGTGCCCACGCGCGAGTAGGAGACAGACGGCGAACATCGCTGCACTCCACGAGCCAATGGCGGTCACTTCTACCATCGTTGACGTCCGCCGCACGAAGAACGCGCACAGGATGGTCACGGGCACGACGAGGAGGACGGCTGCCCACGGCGCGACTGTCGCAGGGATTGTCGCGAAGAGTGGGAACGGGGGTAAGGGGACGGAGAGGACGTCGAAAAGCGACACTTCCCCACTGCCGACGTGGAAGGAACCGCCGAGAAGCACTGCGAGCGTGCCCACGACAGCATTCGGAAGGTACAAGATGCTCAGGAGGAGCAGCATGATGGCGCTCCCCCACCCGGAGTTGGGGTATGCCGCGTAGGCTTCGCCAATGCTCTGGTAGCGCGCGGCGAGCACGAGGAGCAGCACAAGTCCGCTCCCCGCGCATAGAAAGAGGAGAAGCAGGCTCGCAGCGCGGGCCGTATCGACGGCCACCACCGGCACACGGACCGTGGTGGCGAGGGCCTGCCAAAGCACATGCCGAATACCAAAGAGGAAGCCGATGAGATGGATGCAAGGCGGTAGCACTAGCGCTTGCCATGCGGGTGGTGGTTCTATCGCGAAGACTGCGGAGGCGTCAGTCACCATGAACAGCGCCATCGCGCTTGCAAGCAGCGGCAGCACAATCACCAGGCCAGCGATCACCGCGAGATCCAAGATGCTGACCTGCTTCGCGGTTGCGGCACGTACTCGCCACGCCATGAGGGCGGCGATCCCAATGGCTGGAAGCAGCGGCACCTGAGACAAGTACACGCCGTCGATCGTGAGGGATACTCCGTGAAGGGCAAACCATGTTTGCCCGATTGCGGCGGGCAGGTACGCAGTCTTCCATCCACCAATCAGGAGCGTCGCGGCGCAGACTGCAACGATGCCAAGGATGACATCGAGCGTCGGGATACCTATATAAGGGAGGTACGTCCGAATACGCGTCTTCCAGGTGCGCTCCTCCGGCGGAACGGTGTCGGCATCAGGCTTTCTTTTCGACGCCCACTTCGCACCGCGCCGTGCATTACTCAGGAAACCGCGACCGCTGCCCCGCGAGGAGCGGTCCACCGGTGATGATTGAGGTCTTGTTTTCTTCGACATTGCGCCTTATATTGCCATTGGTTGACCGTTTTCTGCCGTTCGACACTACCGCATTCCACTCACTGCCTGGCGTTTTAGGCGATGTAACGTAATACGCAAAGAAAACGATTAAGAAATACTCAGGTTATAGCTTGCCTTAGCGCATTCGATTCATTACAGTTACCTCTCGTAGATAACAGGAAGGTTACAATCGTTACAGTTCTGTAACCAACGGGAAGTCTAAAGAGGGTCCATGCTCCACTCAACGAAATCAGCTGGCAAGCACCGCAAGCAGTCCCCTAACAAGGGTCGCGTCGCAATGGTTGCCGTTGCCACTGGCGCCGTCTCCACTGCTGGGCTCTCTGGCGCTGCCGCAGCTGCGCTTCAGGGCGATAGCTCCCAGCAAGCTGGCAGCTACACCCTCGCCGCAGACACCGACCAGCTCACGGCACTGACCGATGAGGCTGCGCCACAGATCCTCGCTATCGCGGAATACAAGCCGGTTGAGAACCTTGCGGATCAGCTCGTGAAGGCAGTCGCACATTCCGAGGAGGTCGCACGCGCCGATGAAGCCGCTCGCGCACCGCTGGTTGTGAAGCCAGCTGAGGGTGTGTTCACCTCCGGTTTCGGCCCACGCTGGGGCTCTTTCCACTCTGGCGTCGACATCGCCAACGTGAATGGCACCCCAATCCTGGCCGTCATGGACGGCACCGTCATCGACTCCGGCCCGGCACAGGGCTACGGTAATTGGATCCGCATCCGACACGAGGATGGCTCTGTCTCCGTATACGGCCACATGGATTCCCTCTACGCAACCGTTGGCCAGGTTGTGCACGCCGGAGAACTCATCGCAGGTATGGGTAGCCAGGGCTTCTCGACAGGTTCCCACCTACACTTCGAGATTCATCCCGACGGCAACACCCCTGTTGACCCGGCGACGTGGCTCGCAGAGCGAGGTATTCAGCTCTAACCCCAAGGTTTCAAACCGTCGTGACTCGTACATGAGTTGCGACGGTTTTTCTTTTTCGACACACCAGCCGGGGGTACCGTCACCTACCCCCGCCATAAACCACATTGGCACCATTGTTCCCATCTGTCACATTCGTCACGGGCGCCCAGCCAGCGAGTTTGCGGTTATTCTAGAAGCATTCGAACATACTTTTCCCTCCCTACCTGCAGTTACGCATTGCTAAGCCCACGGGAGGTGACTAAGTTTTTTCGCTGTATGTGGCTGCAGCGTGGCCACCCGGATTTTTTAGAAAAGGTTGCTTCTCCGTATGAATCGCACAGTACTTTCGGCACTTGCCGTCGCGACTGCGTCCATGCTCACTCTCACCGCTTCCCCTGCGAACGCTGTAGGTCTCACGCTGAACGGCGCTCCGATTGACCACAATCAGGCCGTGAAGGCCGTTGCGCAAGCAGCAGACACGATTCTGGATAGCGGTGCAACCCTGCGCGTCGGAGACTACTCACTCGTGTACGACCCGCGCGTCATTCAGGAAAACCTCGGTCTCTCCTTCCAGCAGGAAGGTGCGAACGGTGGCGTCCGCTACCAGCGTGGCCGCACCGCCGATGGCCGCACGGTCGTCACCCCGGCAACGGGGACGTTTACGTCCGGGTTCGGCCCACGCTGGGGCACCGTCCACCAAGGCATCGATATTGCGAACAACCTCGGCTCCCCGATCTACGCCGTGATGGATGGCACCGTCATCAACGCCGGCCCGGCCCAGGGCTTCGGCAACTGGGTCGTAATCAAGCACGACGGCGGCGAGGTCTCCGTTTACGGCCACATGGCGGTCTACAATGTCAGCGTCGGCCAACGCGTGACGGCCGGCCAGCAGATCGCGCAGATCGGCAACGAAGGCTTCTCCACCGGGCCGCACCTCCACTTCGAGATCCACCCAGATGGCGTGACACCAGTAGACCCTGTGCCGTGGTTCGCGCAGGCCGGTATCCGCATCCAGTAGCTAGAGCTTTTCCATCGGGACGCCACTGATCAGCATCAGGCGGACTGTCCCGGAGGACCCGAAGTCAATCGTCACTGTTTCGCGCACGCCGGTGCCATCGACGGCCAGTACGGTACCCAGCCCGTACTTTGCATGGTTGACCCGGTCCCCGACCGCCAGCTGCAGGTCCTTGTTCACCTTGGTCCTGCTGCTACCGCCGCGCGACTGCGACCGCCCAAATCCGTTGCTACGGCTCCGGCCACCAGTTGACCACGGTGAATGCGAAGAGCCCGAAGAATACGTGGGCTCCTCACGCTTCCAATCGATGAGTTCCTGCGGAATCTCCCCAAGGAATCGGCTCGCCGGGTTTGTCACCGGGCTCCCCCATGAGGACCGCACCATCGCGCGCGTCAGGTAAAGGCGCTTGCGCGCACGGGTGATGCCGACATACGCCAGGCGACGCTCTTCGGCGAGCTCCGCCGGATCCCCCAAGGCGCGCAGGTGCGGGAACTGCCCGTCTTCCCACCCAGTCACAAACACGACGGGAAATTCAAGCCCCTTTGCGGTGTGCAACGTCATCAACGTGACCACGCCCTGATCGTTTTCCGGTAGCTGGTCAGCGTCGGCGACGAGCGCCACCTTCTCTAAGAAAGCCTGCAGCGTTCCTGGTAACGGTTCGCCTTCGTCAAAGATCTCTGAGATCTCCTCATCGCTGAGGTACGCCAGCTGGAGCGCGGACTCCGAGGAGTACTCGCGCGCGACCGACACCAACTCATTCAGGTTGTCCAAGCGCGTGGCATCCTGCGGGTCGTTCGACTGCTCCAACTGCGCTTTGTACCCGGTGACGTCCAGAATCGTGGAGACCAGCTCCCCGAGGTCAGTGTTGCCAGCCTCTTCTCGCTGGTCCGCTGCCATTTCCTCGCGCAATTCATCCATCATGGTGACAAAACCATTGATGGCGTTCTTCGCGCGCGTACCCAGTGCGTCAATGCCGCCATCTGCCGCAACCCGCAGCGCTTGGCCGAAGCTCACCGAGTAGGTCTGCGCGTACAGCGCCACCGTGGACTGCGCCTTATCCCCGATGGCACGCTTTGGCTCGTTAATAATCCTGCGCAGGCTGACCGTATCGTCCGGGTTTTCTAGCGCCTTGAGGTAGGCCACGATATCGCGAACCTCTTTGCGCTCATAGAAGCGCGTGCCGCCTACCACCTTGTACGGGATCCCGGTGCGAATGAAGATGTCTTCCAACGCACGCGATGCATTGTTGGTGCGGTACATGATCGCGATGTCGGAGTAGGGCACTCCACTGTCTGTGAGCCGGTCGATCTCGCCAGCGATAAACCGAGCCTCGTCGTGCTCGTTGTCCGCGACGTAGCCGACGATCTGGTCGCCGGTGCCGTGGTCCGTCCACAGCTTCTTCGGGCGCCGACCGGTGTTCTGGGAAATCACCGCGTTGGCAGCGTCCAAGATGGTTTGCGTCGAGCGGTAGTTCTGCTCCAAAACGATGGTGGTTGCGTCGGAGTAGTCGCGCTCAAACTCCTCGATGTTGCGGATCGTCGCGCCACGGAACGCGTAAATCGACTGGTCGGAGTCGCCAACTACGGCAAGCTCAGAAGCCTCAGGCCCCTTGCCCACCAGGGTGTGGATGAGTTCGTACTGCGCATGGTTCGTGTCCTGGTACTCGTCCACGAGTACGTGGCGGAAGCGGCGTCGATAATAATCCGCAACCTGCGGGTGCTCCTTAAAAATCCGCACGACCTCCCCGATGAGGTCGTCGAAGTCGACAGCGTTTGCCGAGCGCAGGCGGCGCTGGTACTCAGCAAACACCTTGGCAACAGTGGAGTCGAATGGGTTGTGGGTGCGCTGCGCGTCATCGGCCGCCTGCTGCTCGTCGATGAGCTCGTTCTTGAGGTTCGAGATCGCGTTCGCGAGCACCCGGGGTGAAAACTTCTTCAGGTCGAGATTGTTCTCTTTAGCAATCATCGAGAGCAGCCGGCGGGAATCGTCGGCATCATAGATACTGAAGTTCGTGTTCAGCCCGGGGACGAGTTGGGCCTGCTGGCGAAGGATCCGCACGCAGATCGAATGAAAGGTTGCCACCCACATCCGCTCGGTCTGCGGCCCGATCAGCGCCTCGACGCGCTCTTTCATCTCCGCGGCGGCCTTGTTGGTAAATGTGATCGCCAGGACCTGCCAGGGTGCGACACCGCGCTCCTGTAACAAGAAAGCGATGCGCCTGGTCAGCACTGCGGTTTTGCCGGACCCAGCGCCCGCGACAATTAGAAGAGGCGAGCCGCTGTGGCGCACGGCGGCTTCCTGTTGGGGGTTGAGTCCTAGCGTCAGATCATTCATGTCACACACCCTAACTCACACCCCGGACACAACCGCTGGAGCAGTGGCATAATGAGCAACCATGAGTGACTTCGAAATCCGCATGCCGTCCGGGACGGACGATCCGCTCTCCGATGCGGAGATCCAGCAGTACCGCAAAGAGATTGACCGTCTCGACCGTGTGATTTTGGACGCGATTAAGCGTCGCACCAAGGTGTCGAAGGCGATCGGCAAGACGCGGATGGGGTCAGGCGGCACAAAGCTTGTGCACACCCGCGAGGTCGCGATCATTAACCAATTCCGCGATGAGCTTGGGGAGGAAGGCCCGGCGCTGGCAAATATCTTGCTGCGCCTGGGACGCGGAAAGCTGGGCTAGCCCCAACAACGCACTCCCCAACTTTCGTAGTACCATATCAAGGCAGACAACCATCCGTTTCAAGGAGGAACTATGTCCGATATCACCGCCACGCCAGCCTGGTCTAACTTGGAGAAGCTCCACGCCTCCAAGGCTGATACGACCCTGCGCGAGCTCTTCGACCGCGACGCAGACCGCGCGAAGAAGCTCACCTTCGACGCAGCAGGACTGCACGTTGACCTTTCCAAGCAGCTTATCGACGCCGACGTCGTCGATGCGCTCGTCTCCCTCGCAGAAACCGCACAGCTTCGCACCAAGATCGACGCGATGTTCGCGGGCGAGCACATCAACGACACCGAGGACCGCGCGGTGCTGCACACGGCGCTGCGCCTTCCGGTAGAGGCCAACCTTGAGGTCGACGGCCAAGACGTGGCGGCGGACGTGCATGAGGTGCTGGGCCGGATGCGTGACTTCGCATCGGCGCTGCGTTCCGGCGAATGGCTGGGCCACACCGGACACACCATTAAGAAGATCGTCAACATTGGTATTGGTGGTTCGGACCTGGGCCCTGCGATGGCAACCAAGGCGCTGCGCGCCTACGCAACCGCGGGCATTACCGCAGAGTTCGTCTCCAACGTCGACCCGGCGGACATCGCCGCAGTCCTCGACCGTTGCAACCCTGAAGAGACGCTGTTCGTCATCGCATCGAAGACGTTCACCACCCAGGAGACCCTAACCAACGCACACGTGGCGAAGCGCTGGCTCATCGAGCAGTTCGACGGCGACGCCTCCGCTGTGGCGAAGCACTTCGTCGCAGTGTCTACGAACGCGGAAAAGGTCGCCGAGTTCGGCATCGATACCGCGAACATGTTCCCGTTCTGGAACTGGGTCGGCGGCCGCTACTCTATGGACTCCGCGATTGGCCTGAGCCTGATGGCCGTCATCGGACCGATGGACTTCATGCGCATGCTCGAGGGCTTCCACGCCATGGATGAGCACTTCCGCACCACCGAGTTCTCCCAGAACGTGCCGGTGCTGATGGGCCTGCTCAACGTCTGGTACCGCAACTTCTACAACGCCGAGACGCACGCCGTCCTGCCGTACTCCGAGGACCTTTCTCGCTTCCCTGCCTACCTGCAGCAGCTGACCATGGAGTCCAACGGCAAGTCCGTGCGCCACGACGGCACCGCGGTGACCTACAACACCGGCGAGATTTTCTGGGGCGAGCCAGGCACGAACGGCCAGCACGCATTCTTCCAGCTGCTGCACCAGGGCACCTCGCTCGTGCCGGCGGACTTCATCGGCTTCGCCACCCCGAAGGAAGACTTCCCGACCATGACCGGCGAAGGCTCCATGCATGACCTGCTGATGGGCAACTTCTTCGCACAGACGAAGGTGCTCGCGTTCGGCAAGGACCAGGCCGCCATCGAGGCCGAGGGGGTCGACGCCACGCTGGCCCCGCACAAGGTCATGCCAGGCAACCGTCCGACCACAACTATCCTGGCCGAGGAGCTGACCCCGTTCACGCTCGGCGCACTCATCGCGCTCTACGAGCACATCGTGTTCACCGAAGGTGTGATTTGGGACATCAACTCGTTTGACCAGTGGGGCGTCGAGCTCGGCAAGCAGCAGGCAAACGACCTGGCCAAGGCAGTCGCGGGCGAAGAAACTCCAGCAACCGGCGATGCTTCCACCGACGCACTGATTGGCTGGTACCGCGAAAACCGTCGCTAGCGCTTGGTGCATCACTCCTTAGTAGGGCAAGATAGGCAGTTGTTTTACCTACAACTAAGGAGTGAACGTGCAAGCCATCATCGACTGGATTGTCAACCTGATGGAGCTTCTCGGCGCCCCCGGCGTCGGGATAGCAATTTTCCTGGAGAACGTCTTCCCACCGATCCCCTCCGAGGTAGTGCTGCCGCTGGCCGGCTTCACGGTCGCGCAGGGCTCGCTGAGCTACCCGGCGGTGTTCATCTGGTCGGTGATGGGTTCCGTCGCGGGCGCGTTCTTTCTCTACGGCCTCGGTGCCTGGCTGGGCGCCGAGCGCCTGCGTGCAATCGCTGACTGGATGTGGTTGGTGAAGGCGTCAGACGTCGATAAGTCCCTCGAGTGGTTTGATAAGCACGGCCGATCCTCAGTCTTCTTCGGCCGCCTGATTCCGGGGGTGCGCTCCCTCATCTCGATCCCAGCAGGCCTGGACCGCATGAACCTCGCGATGTTCGCTCTGTGGACCGGGCTCGGCTCCGCAATCTGGAACGCAATCCTGATCACGCTCGGCATGTACCTCGGTGAAAGCTGGGAGACGGTCTCCCATTACGTGGATACGTACTCGACCGTGGTCTACGTCCTGCTGATCCTGATCATGCTCGGCTTCCTGGCGTACTTCATTCGCCGCTCCATGAAGGAGAAGGCGGCTGGCACTGAGGGCACCACCAAATAACTCGTTCTAAGTCGCCCGCTCCCCCGAGGAATCCTTTCTCGATGAGCGTGCCGCACCGCCGACACGGCTTGTTGTTCCTTCCAAATACGTAGCTGGTCTCCCCGGCGCGTTTGATCCCCGTGGTCACTCGCACCGGGGAGTCTTTGTTTGCCCACATGAGGCGCCGCGCGATCGCCACATGCTTTTCGACGTCCACTTCACCCACCGTGCGCGACGGGTGCGTACCAGCGATGAAGTGAATTTCTGCGCGGTACTCATTGCCGATGCCCGCGACGAAGCGCTGATTGAGCAGCGCGCGCCCCATCTCGAGGTGCGGGTGCTCGCTGATCCTGCGCACGACCTCTTCCTGGTCGAAGTCGCGTGCCAGCATGTCCGGGCCCAGGTAGCCCATCCGCTGCGGGTACTCGCGCGCGGGGAACACCTCAACGAGGCCTAACGAATGCCCGACGAGCTCGATATCAGGCTTCGGCGCGTCCGCGAGGCGCAGCACCACCCGGGCAGTGTGGCCGGGCTTGCGCCAGCGGGTGCCCGCTCGATGGATCGCCCATGTGCCTTCCATCTTGAGGTGCGTGTGTAGCACTTGTGATTCGTGGCCTTCGCGGGAAAACTCCATGAAGAGGTGCTTGCCGTAGGGCCAGACGCGCTCGCAGATCATGCCGGTGAAATCGACGGTGGCGAAGCGCGGCACGCGAACACTCGTGGCAGTGACCTCACGGTGTTGCATCCACTGCAGGCGCTTTGACAGCTGATAGACGGAATCCCCTTCAGGCATAGTGGTATCCATGTTCCGCTTCTTACAAAACCTTTTCAACTACGGCCCCACGCCGGAGGAGTCGCTCGTCGGGTTCTTCCCCGACATGGATGCCGCCACCGAGTGGGCGCGGGGTGTGCTGGCAGAGACCGGCACCGACCCCGAAGCCGAGTTTGTTCGCGCCGTGAAAGACGTGCGCGTGGCGAACCCGCGCATCGGCCTGGCCGCGGCAGCACACCTGGTCAAGCAACTGCTTTAGAATCTTTGTTCGAGTCTCATTTTTTCATGTCTGACACGTCTGTATAGTCGCCCTTAGCTACTTGAAGGAGGGGACATGAACGACGTGACCAAGCTCGTTGACCAGGTCATTAACGGCCTGACGCAGCTACGCATGCTTTTCGACGACCCCTCCGCCTTTCCGCCATCGCCGAAGACATCGCACGCCTCGAACACGCGATGGACAAGAAGGCCTACATCGATGCCGCCTTCGCGCAGGTCTGCGCTATCGCCGACGCCGGCAAACTCGTCGGCGCCAACTACCCGGATACCTACCTCATGGAGAAGTTGGGCATCTCCAAGGGTGAGGCATATAACCGGCTCGCGCGCGCCAAGGCGATGTTCGCTCCGGTGACGGAGCCGGACCGTGGCGATCTGCTCGATGTGGAGGAGGCGGAGCGGCGTCGTAAAGACCAGGTCCAAGCTCGCCGCCACGCCGACGCGGTTCCCGCGGCCAAGCAGGACATCATCCGGCGCGAGACCGACAGGCTGCTCAAGGCCGCCGAGGGCGAGCACATGAGCATTTACGCCCACGCCATGGAGGAAGCGAAGACCCGAGACGAGCAGGACCTGCGCCTCACGGTCAAGCGCCTCGTGGATAAGGCGAACCGGCCACACGCGAAGAAGAACCCCAACGCGGGCTTTGAGAAGCGCGAGGCCACCCTGGGCAAGGAGAACTCCGATGGCACCTATTACGTGCGCCTGGACATGACAGCAGGCGATTACGCGCTCTACAAGGCGCTGACTGACAAGGGGCTTGCGCCAAACTCCAATATCCCGCCCGATCGCCAGCAGGACCGCGACCCCCGCACCCGTGGCCAGCGCCGCTACGACCAGTTCATGGCCATCATGCGCCAATACGAGCACGGCGAGCAGGCCACTCACGGTGGCGCCGCCTCCGTGGTGGTCTCAGTGACGCTCGACGACCTCGCCGACGCCGACGCCACCACACTGTTCCAAACCAACGTCGGCGTGGAGCTGGACGCCTTCGAACTCGTGCGCCTCGGCATGGATGGCACGTCTGACTTCCTGCTCACCGTCGACGGAATCACCGGCGTGCCGCTGCACCTGGGCAGGTCCAAGCGGCTCGCCTCTGTTGGGCAACGCATCGCCATGTTTGCTATCCAGGGCGTGTGCTCCTGGGCCGGCTGCACCACCGCAATGAGCGAGTGCGAAGCCCACCACATCATTTCCTGGCTGCGCCACGGCGGCACCGACATCACCAACCTCACCGGCCTGTGCCCCACCCACCACCGGTGCAACAACGACCACCGGGACGGCTCCTTCAACAAGGGCTACATGGACTACGACCCCACCACCGGCACCGCGTTGTTGGTCAAGGCCGACGGCACCCGCCACACCAACACCTCGGACCCCGCCATGCACTCGGCGGTGAATCGGATCCGGAACAAACGGGCGATGCGGGCAGGGCCACCGGGGACTACTCACCGGCCGGTGCCTCGCGTGATACTGCGACCCTAAACCCAGCCGAAACACTAATCGTCGAAGGAGAGCCCGTCCAGATCCCCTAGAGCCTCCGTCATGCTGCGCCCGCGCCGCTTCGGAGGCGCGGCCTGCTTGCCTCCGATTCTTACGCCCTTGTGCGTCACCGCCACGCCAAGATCGCGGAGCCGGAACGCGGGCTCGCCGTTGACGGTTTCGACGTTGAGCTGGCGCATCCTCCCGGCGGCGACGGCATCCGATAGTGCGTCGATGACAAGTGGTAGCGGATCTTCGATGCCTTCCGGGAAGGTCTCGAAGAAGGTGGTGAGCTTCTTGCCGCCACGGGTGATGTGGGCCGCCAACAGCCCGTCCACGAGCACCACCATCGCGCCTGCCGATCTGGTCGGGCCGGTCACGGGCCACGGCAGCGCGGCCCCGTAGGGGTTGGCCGGGTCGGTGGCGGCGAGCACGTACACCTTTGGCTCACGCGCACCCGATGGCCAACCGGCGACGTCGTCGCTGTCCTGCTGGCCACGCAGCCGATCAATCGTCGCAGGGGTGGAGAACTGCGCTGCGCCAAGCCCCTCGATGAGGTAGCCGCGCAGCGCCTTGCCGGAGTCCTCGAACCCGGAGAGCACCTTGTACGCCAACGCGAAGCCGCCGATGACATTCTCTGCGACGACGGCGCCCTTGGTCACCACCCCGTAGCGATCCAGCCATGCCTCCCCAAGCGCGAGCGAGCGCCGGGTCGGGTCGGTGTCGGGGTGCGGGGTGGCGGCCCAGCGTCCCACCATGTCTGGCGGGGCGGTTTGCGTAAACGAGGTCCTGCCGGAACGGATGCGGGAACGGGACGGCCGCCGCTTCGCGCGGTACGCGGCCTTACCACCCGCAAGGCGTGCGCGCAGCGGCGCGAAGGAATCCGGTGAAACGTGGCCGGCCTCGACGAGGTCCCACATGGATTCGCGTAGCTCCTCAGAAGTCGTCACTGGCGTGAGCAGGTCGCTGAACAGGTAGCCGCCACCTGCTGCGAGCGTATCCATGATGTGCTGCTGCGTGAGCGACAGCAACGGCGGGTCGACTTGCGGCATGAGCTGCGCGGCGTAGTCACTCGGCAGCAGCATGATCCACGGATCGTTCGCCCCCGCCGACCCGGTGCCCACAATGATAACCTCGCCGGAGGCAGTCAGCTCGTCCAGCATGATCGGCGAGTAGTCCCCCACCCGCGACGGCAAGATGTGGGACTCCCACGCAGAGGCCGGCAGCCGCACGCCCGCGAGCTGCTCGATGACGGAGTACACCCCGTCGGCGCCGCGTAAGGGAGGCACCGTTCCCGCCGCGGCGACGTTACTCCACGCCGGCAGGAAACGCCCGTACGCCGATGCCGATACCGGCCGGGCCTGCGCCCGCGCGACCGCCAAGGAGCGGGAGCGGATCACGCGCAGGACCTCGTGCGCGACGTATTCCTGGTCGTCGACGCCTTGGCGGAAGCGCCCCTCGATGACGGAGTTGGCGTCGACAAGCGGTTGGAGCACCGCGTAGGCAGCGCCGAGCGCGAGCCCGAAGGCATCGGCAAGCGCGCGCAGCGTGAAGGGGCCGCGGGTGCGCACCCAGCGACGCACGAGCTGGGAGAGCGCATCGGGGATGGTGGCCACCTGCGCTGCCACCCCGGGAGGGACCGGCACGCCAAGGCCATCGCGCAGCAGTGGGGCGTCGAGCGCCTGCGCAACGTGTTCCCTGCCGCCGATGCGCACCCGCATCACGCGTGGCCCGAGCGACGCCTCCACCCCCGCGAGCGGCACCGAGGTGTACACCGCGAGCTCGTCCACAGGCACCGGGCCGGTCAGGCGCAGGGTGTCGGCGAACTGCTCCGGTGTCTCGGCGCGGCCGACCCGGCGCAGCGACGCGTCCACCTCGGCGATCACCTCCGCGTCCAACAGCTCGCGCAGCTCCACGGTGCCCAACAGTTTGGCTAGCAGTGACGGGTCCAGCGCGAGCGCCGCCGCCCGCTTCTCCGCGAGCGGGGTGTCGCCTTCGTACATGAACGCGCCGGTGTAGTTGAACAGCAGCGATGAGGCGAACGGGCTCGGCTGCTGCGTGGTCACCTCCGCGATGCGCACCCGGCGCGTCTGCAGGTCACGGATCACTTCTTGCAGCGCTGGCAGGTCGTAGACGTCCTGGAGACACTCGCGCACCGTTTCCAGGATGATCGGAAACGACGGGTAATTCCGGGCCACATCCAACAACTGCTCGGCGCGCTGGCGCTGCTGCCACAGGGGCGCGCGCTTGCCGGGGTTGCGGCGCGGCAGCAAGAGGGCGCGGGCGGCGCACTCGCGGAACCGGGAAGCGAACAGGGCGGAGTTTCCCACCTGCTCGGTGACGATGTCGGTGATCTCGTCGGCGTCGAATTGGAACAGGGCCCCGGAGGGTTCGTGGTCGCCTTGGGGCAGGCGCAGAACGATGCCGTCGTCGCCGGCCACGGCCTGGGCGTCCATCCCGGTCTCCTGCGCGATCCGCCACCCGGCGGCCAGCGCCCACGCGGCGTTCACACCCTTGCCGAACGGCGTGTGCAGCACCACGCGCCAGTCCCCGAGCTCGTCGGTGAAGCGCTCGAGCACCAGCGTCGTCTCGTCCGGCAGCACGCCGGTGGCTTCCTCTTGCTCCTCGAGGTAGGCCCGCAGATTGTCGCGCGCGTACGCATCGAGCGAATTATCGACGCCCGCTCCGCCGCGCACCTCCCTCCTGAACGCGCCGAGCGCCTTGCCGAGTTCGTACGGGCGCCCGACGCCCTCCCCCGACCAAAACGGCAGCCTGCCGGTATGCCCCGGCGCGGGAGAGACCTGTACTTGGTCGCGCGTGATGTTTTCGATGCGCCAGCTCGTCGCCCCGAGCGTGAACACGTCGCCGACGCGGGACTCGTAAACCATTTCCTCGTCTAGCTCGCCGACGCGGCGCGGCGCCCCGCCTTCGGCCTCGGAGCCGACGAGGAACACGCCGAACATGCCACGGTCCGGGATGGTGCCTGCGTTGGTGACCGCGACGCGCTGTGCACCCTGCAACGCCTTGAGCACGGTGCCGTCGAGCCAGGCGCGCGGCTTGAGCTCCGCGAAGTCAGTCGAGGGGTACACGCCGGTGACCAGGTCGATAACCGCGTTGAACACATCACGGTCGAGGTTGCGGTAGGGCCAGGCGCGCGTGACGGTCGCGTACCAGTCGTCGAGCTCGAGGTCCTCGACCGCCACTGCAGCCACCGTCTGCTGGGCCAGCACGTCCAGCGGGGAGCGTGGCGTGCGCAGCTCCTCGATGAGCCCGTCGCGCATCCGCGGCACGGTCACGGCCGTTTGCACCAGGTCGGAGCGGTGCTTCGGATAGAACGAGCCGTGCGAGATCGCGCCCACCGTGTGCCCGGCGCGCCCGACGCGCTGCAGCCCGGAGGCGACCGACGGCGGCGACTCCACCTGGATCACCAGCTCCACCGCACCCATATCGATGCCGAGTTCCAGCGAGGACGTCGACACGACCGCTTTGAGCGTGCCCTCTTTCAGCATCGTTTCCGTCGTGGCCCGCTCGTCTTTGGACACGCTACCGTGGTGCGCCCGCACGATCACGGGCGCTGCCTCCCCCGCGAGGTCGACCCCTTTGCCCAGCTGTGCAGGGGGGCGTCGAGTAGCGGGGCTAAGCGCTTCGGGGTCGTGCTCTTTCGCCCACAGCTCGTTGAGCTGGCTGGTGAGCCGCTCCGCCGTGCGCCGCGAGTTCACGAAGACGATCGTCGAGCGGTGCGCCATGACCTCCTGGTACACCGATTCCGCGATGTGCGGCCAAATCGACTTCGGCGCCGGTGGCATCAGCGCCGCGGTCTCCCCTTCGAGGTCCAGCGTGTCGTCGACGATGGCGTCCCCAATTGTCGACGCCTCCTCCGGCACCGGCAGGTCACTCATATCGGCCACCGGCACCCGCACCGCGAGGTCCCAGCGCTTCTCCCCCGGCGGCTGGATGATCGTCGTGCGAGGCCCGAGGAAGTCCGCCACGGCCTCCAGCGGGCGCACCGTCGCAGACAACCCGATGCGCTGAAAGTCCCCCGCGAGGCGGCCGAGCCGCTCCAGCGACAGTGCCAGGTGCACGCCGCGCTTCGTGCCCGCGAGCGCGTGAATCTCGTCCACGATTACGGTGTCCACGGTCCGCAGGATGCCCGCGGCCTTCGACGTCAGCATCAAATACAGCGACTCAGGCGTGGTGATCAGGATGTCCGGCGGCTTGCGCACCTGGCGGGACCGCTCCGCTTGCGGGGTGTCGCCCGAGCGCACCGCCACCGACACATCCGGCATGTCCAGCCCCATGCGCTGCGCCACGCGCCCAATCCCGCCGAGCGGGGCCCGCAGGTTATTTTCGACGTCCACACCAAGGGCCTTCAGCGGCGAGATATATAAGGTGCGCACCCCGCCGTGGCTGCTGGCGTTCGCCCCATCGATTGGCAGGGCCTGTTGCCCGTCGCGCTCCACGAGCGAATTCAACGACCACAAAAAGGCCGCTAACGTCTTACCAGAACCGGTAGGCGCTACCACCAGGGCGTTGCCGCCGTCGGAAATCGTGGCCCACGCCTGCTCCTGCACTGGCGTTGGCGCCTCGAATACTTCTTCAAACCAGGTCGCCACCTGCGGTTTGAAGCGTTCGAGGATTCCTTTGGCCATGCCCGCCAGAATACAGATAGTGCAGGCAGGCGAAAAGAAATGGTTCCTTTGGCTGGTTTCGCGCTAAAGTCGAAGCCATGACTGCTCAGTATTCAGACTCTCGGCTGACAAACTTAATCGCGCAAGGCACCGGCGAGATCCTCAAGGGTATTCGCGGTGTTGGCCTTCTCCGCGGACGTGAACTTGGAGAAGCCGGCGACGACCTGGCACAGAACTGGATCGCGCGCGTGCTTGAGCAGCACCGCCCGGGCGATGCATTTCTGTCCGAAGAGGCAGCCGACGACCACTCCCGTCTTAGCAACAACCGCGTCTGGATCGTTGACCCCCTCGACGGCACCAAGGAGTTCGCAACCGGCCGCCAGGACTGGGCCGTGCACATCGCGCTCGTCGAAGACGGCGTCCCTACTCACGCGGCGGTAGGTCTGCCGGACCTTGGCGTCGTATTCAAGTCTTCCGACGTGCGCCACGTCTCGGGGCCGTTCGCGAAGAAGATCGCTATGTCACGCAACCGCCCGCCGGCGATCGCTCCGTTCGTTGCCGATGCCCTCGGCTTCGAGACCAGCCCGGTCGGCTCCGCAGGCGCGAAGGCAATGCACGTCCTGCTCGGTGACTTCGACGCCTACGTACACGCCGGCGGCCAGTACGAGTGGGACCAGGCAGCACCAGTTGGTGTGTCCATGGCTGCGGGCCTGCACTGCTCGCGCCTCGACGGCTCGCCGCTGAAGTACAACAACAAGGACACCTACATCCCGGACCTGCTCATCTGCCGTCCGGAGCTTGCCGACGACATCCTGGAAGCCTGCGCGAAGTACTACGACGAGCACGGCTCCTTCGAAGGGGTCGTCGCGAAGTGAGCCTGGTGACTCCGTACGAAGACCTCCTGCGCGACGTCCTGGAAAACGGCACCGATAAGGGCGACCGCACTGGCACCGGCACGCGAAGCGTCTTCGGCCGCCAGCTGCGCTACGACCTTTCCGAGTCCTTCCCCCTGCTGACTACCAAGAAGGTGTACTTCAAGGGCGTCGTGGGCGAGCTGCTGTGGTTCCTCCGCGGCGACTCCAACGTGACCTGGCTGCAGGAACACGGCGTGCGCATCTGGAACGAGTGGGCCGACGAAAATGGCGAGCTCGGCCCTGTCTACGGCGTGCAGTGGCGTTCCTGGCCCACCCCCGATGGGCAGCACGTCGACCAGATTTCACGGGCGCTCGAGCTTTTGAAGGACGACCCCAATTCGCGCCGCAACCTGGTGTCCGCGTGGAACGTCTCCGAGCTCGAGCACATGGCGCTGCTGCCGTGTCACCTGCTGTTCCAGCTGTATGTAGCTGACGGCAAGCTGAGCCTGCAGGTGTACCAGCGCTCCGCCGACATGTTCCTGGGCGTGCCGTTTAACATCGCTTCCTACGCGCTGCTCGCGCACATGTTTGCACAGCAGGCAGGTCTCGAGGTCGGCGAACTCATCTGGACCGGCGGCGACTGCCACATTTACAACAATCACTTCGACCAGGTGCGCGAGCAGCTCTCCCGCGAGCCTCGCCCCTACCCGCAGCTCAAGCTGCGGAAGGCAGAGTCGCTGTTTGACTACGACTTCTCCGACATCGAAGTCGTCGGCTACGACCCGCACCCGACGATCAAAGCGCAGGTGTCCGTCTAATGCTGGGCGCGATCTGGGCCGAAAGCATCGACGGCATCATCGGCGACGGCGTGGGCATGCCCTGGCACCTGCCTGAGGACCTGCGCCACTTCAAGGAGATCACGCTGGGCCACCCGATCATCATGGGGCGCAAGACTTGGGACCACCTCCCCATCAAGCCGCTGCCGGGCAGAACAAACCATGTGTTGTCCTCGCGCGAGCCCGGCGAGTGGTCCGACGGCGCCTTCGTGTCCCGCGACATCCCAGATTTGAAGACGTCCGCCTGGATCATCGGCGGTGGCCAGATTTACGAAGCAACCATCGACGAAGTAGACGTCATTGAACGCACGATCGTCGATGTCCACGTCGCAGACAAGCTCGGAGCGTCCGCCGTCCGCGCGCCCCGCGTCACCGATGACTTCGCTATCGTTTCTGATGGACCGTGGCAAACCTCCGCCAATGGCACCCGTTTCAAGTACCAACGCCTCGAAAGGTTAGGCCCAAAATCATGACCACTCCCGAAACCTCTTCCCACGTCACCATCTTCGCAACCGATTGGTGCCCGTTCTGCAAGAAGCTTCGCGAGCGCCTCGACCGTACCGAAACCCCTTACGACGTCGTTGACGTCGAAGCCGAAGGCGCCAAGGACGCCGCCGCGTGGGTCGAGTCCGTCAACGACGGCAACCGCGTCGTCCCCACCGTCCTCTATTCTGACGGCACGCACGCGACCAACCCTGCCGCGTCCGCTGTTCGCGCGAAGCTGCGCGAACTGACCGGCGAAGAGGCCTAGCACCCGGGCAAATAGCGATGCCGTCGCGGGCGCCCGCGACTTTGGCATCACTTCTGTCCTGCGGTACTGTTAGTCGAGTTGCCCCAGTAGCTCAGGGGATAGAGCACGGCTCTCCTAAAGCCGGTGTCGGAGGTTCGAATCCTCTCTGGGGCGCAAAACACCCCCGCGGCCTGCGCAAATAGGCTGCGGGGGTTTCGCATTTCTGCAAAGAACGCGAATGCACTAACTTATCTACCCTCTTTGCGCAAGATTTGGCCGGCCCAGGAACTCCTTGACCACGGTCATCATGTCCGACTTCTTCATGTCCGGCAGGTAACAGTGAATGACTGCCAGCGAGATATTGGCGAGTGACATTTCGTCTTCGTACAGCAGGTACCAGCCTTGGTGCGTCGGGTGGAATTTGTGCTTCGAGGCAGCGAGTGAGCGGAAGCCGTAGAGTGGCTCGATCGTCGCACCGGCCTTATCCAGGATGATTTCTACGAGTGATTCCGGCGCATCCGTTCGAGCCAGCGGCGCTCCGGAGAGGGAGACCCATCCAAGTCCTTGCTCGGCAGCGATGCGGGCGCTTTCCGCAAGGAGGAATTCGATGGCCGGCCGGAACCCGTTCGCGTCGCGGCGCATGAAGTCAAGGGTGTAGCCGACGAGGGCGCCGCCTTCGTAGACGGGCAGCCAGCTCGTCACTGCGTGCAGGCTGCCGTCGTCGCCCACTGCGAGGAGGAGTTTGGTGTCCGGGTCGCGGAGCTCGTCGAGCCCTCCCAAGGTGAAGCCCATTTCTGGAAGCGCTTTATCCGCGACCCATTGTTCTGAGAGCGCGACGATGCGCTCACGCATTTCCACTGGGCTTTCGGCCCAGCTAGTCCACACGGCGCGCACTCCCTCTTTTGCTGCGCGGTTGCGCGCGGTTCGGATGTTTTGAAATTTCTTGCCTTTGAACTCGATGTTATCCGTCAACAACATGGATTCTTCGGCGACGTGGATCCGTCGGAAGTCGGAGCGAGCAAAGGTGCCGGGCACTGAGTACCACGCGACTCTCCAGCCTTGACGTGCGGCGAACTCTTCAAACGCACTGGCAACGGCTTCTTCTGTCATCGTGCCGCGGTACACGGGACTTCCAACCGTGACAGCGACGTTGTAGGAGACGCGGTACGCGACGACGCCTTCTCCGTCGCCGGAGTCCGTCCCGCAGAAAAAGTAGCGGTTTCTTTCCCACAGCCCCATCCACGCGAGGTGGTCACCGGACCCATGGACCAGAATCTCCCGGGCTCGCTGGCGGTCCTGCGCGTGCGCTTCGGACGGCGGCGCGGACAGCACCTCAAACAGTGCAATCAACGCGGTAATCCAGAATATGATTCCCACCCATTCGTAGAAGATCCACGCCACGGAGCTGATGGGGAACGCATGCGTTGGAGCCAGCACAGCTACCACGGGTGGGAGGTACCTGTTCGGCAGCTCAGCAAGCAGCGCGCTTATCGACGCTCCTCCGAGGAAGCCGTCTCGCACAACCCAGGCTCCGCAGGTCCACAGTGCTGCGGTTGCTAACCACGTCCCTCCTATGATCGCCGCGCCACGGTACCAGTTGGACGGAACCGTGAACCGGCGGCGAGTGGCAATGAGGACTGCAATGGTGACCAGCCACGGGAGAACTACCAGTATTGTGTTCACAGCGGTAGAGCCGTCTGCTCCCCCACCGATTGTTTGCCAGCAGATCACCGCAATGGATCCAACGCTGACGAGGACGGCTGCCCACCATGCCAGTTTCCTGCCATGCACGAGCCCCAGCGCAAGGATGGCTGACAAAACGATAGGCAAGGCATTCATCAGCAAGGGACCGAGGCCATGCTGACTGTTTACCGCCATCGCTTCCGCGCAGGCGACGGATGTAGCGTCAGCGCACCGCTGGGCTACTAAATGCCCTGCGACTGTCGGCTCCCACATCAGCTTGCTCACTCCTGCGAAAGGCCCCTGTGCAGCGGGGTTGATCGCCGTGATAACTGGTCCGATTGCAACACTGAGAAACAGGGCAGCCACCAGGACCCGTGCTTCCCGCAGCGACATTCTGCGTGGCGTACCTGTGTCCGTGACAAGGACGCCAGCGACGGTCCCTGCGACAATGGCGACAAGTGCAACGACGCCTGAGAGTGAGCCGTCGTAGAGCACAAGGGTCGCCATCATCGCAAGCATCACGAGGCGGAGGCGGCGTCGCCACAGCACGCCCATGAAGGCAGTGGCGAATGCGGCGGGCCCGAAGATCCACGCGACCGGAGACACAAAGGTCTCGTTGGCAAGGTCTGGGCCCCACAGGTTAAAGCCTGCTCGCTCGATGGCACTACCGATGATGAAGCCGAAAGGAAGCGCTACAAACTCGGAAGCCGTCGCCACAACCGCGAAGCGAGCAGAGCCAAGTCGCACCTCGGCTGGAACTGCGAATAGCAGCGCTGCGACAGTGGCCAGGATGAGCCCGACGAGGTTACCTGCGGTCAGCCCTGCGGTGGCCCAGTGCCAAAGGTCGGGATCAACGGGAAGGCGCAATCCGAAAGCCTCCCGCGGGGCCGCACCCGACAATACGCAGGCTAAATACGTGGCCCACGCAATACTCAAGAGGCCGAGCGTGACTGGAACTTTCCTCAAACAGGTGCTGATCAAGTGTTTCATTGAATTCCTCCGCGTTGAGCAACGAAGTCAATGTCTTGGCGTAGCGCCACTCGCCACACTTCGAAGCTGTGTCCACCTGGCAGCGAGCGGAATGTGGTGCTCATCCCGGCTTTCTGCGCGAGCTCGTTTTGGTGCGGAAGCGCTGCCATAGCCTCTTGGTCACGCTTGCCGGCGGCGAACCTGCCAGCGATTCCCTTGTAGGTCGCCGTCCCGATTGCTTCCTGAAGAAGCGTTTCCGGGTTCACGGATTGGAACGCGGCCTCGTCGCCGCCGAACAGCACGTCGACGGTCCGTTGGTGCCCGCCTAGGTTCGGTTCCGCCTCACCCGAATAGTCGAGGAACGTCCCGTAGGCCGTGGGATCGTTGGTAATCACTTGGAGTGCGCACGTGCCGCCGTAGCTTAACCCACCGATTGCCCACGTGCGTTGGTCTTCTTCCACACGGAAATTGTCCTTGACCAGCTGTGGAATTTGCTGGGCCAGGTAGCTTTGGATTTGCAGATCCGGGCCGTCCACGCACCCGGGATTCCCCGTGGTTGTTCCTGTGCCGTCCGCGCTGACGACAATGGGGGCTACGCCGTCGTGTGCAACTTGGTAGTCGTCGAGCGTCTGTTGCGCCCCGCCTTCGTCAAACCACCGGATTGGGCTGCCGGGGCTTCCCGCGAGCAGCACGAGGACCGGTAGGTGCTCGCCATGCCAGTAGGCGGGCGGAACGTACACAATTGCATCGCGCAGCGGTGGGGCAGGCAGGGGCACTAGGGCGCCCACTTCCCTGCCGTCAAGGATCGGGGCGGTCGTCGTTTCGCGGAACTGATCCAAATTCATGGACACGGTGACCGGGACCGGGCGGAAGGACCCGAGGGTCGGGTACTGCTCATAGACAAGATTCACTGCCAGAAACGCTAGAACCAGGGGAACGACTGCGAGCGGGGCGAGACGCCACCGCCACCGCGGTGCCAAGAAGATGGATGCCACGACGAACACGGCAGCCGTGCCACTGGCGTAAATGTGCCACGGAATGGCATCCGGGAACGGTTTCGGCCAGACAGTAAGCGCCAGGTACGCCATCGCGAGCAATACCCCCGCAACGGCGAGCGCGGTGCGCCGACGCTTGCGGCCGAGCCAGAGCGCAACAATCACGGAAGCGGCTAAGGAGAGGTAGATCGTCCAGGCCGCGCCTGTGCCGACCACGGATATCGAACGGATTGCATCCACGGCGAGTAGTTTAAGACGCTATGGCGTTGCTTTCCTACGTGCCACGGATACTTCCATCCCCTTCGACAGTGAACTCCCAGACAACGGGCCGGATTGTGGTCGCCCTCCACGGCACTGGCTCTTCCCCATTCGTGTTCCGCCGGCTCTCACGCGCGCTCGATACGCATGGGATTGGATTGATTGCGCCCGCATACGGTCGCAGAGCTACCGCGGGTATCGACGCCTCATCCCATGAAGTCGCGGCGTTCCTCGACAGCCTGGCTGCGCAGCAGATCGATGTGGTTGGGCACTCGTATGGTGCGCTCATCGGCCTCCGAGCCGTGCAGTTGAGCTCAATCGCGGCGCGGTGCGGCACGATCGTGGGCCTCGGAGCGTCGTGGCGCGGCACGAACGGCATTGCGCGCCTGTTTCCGCCCCGGCTCGTTCGGGCAGTGGCTGGCGACGCGTTCGTCGAGTTGGAGCATTTCCGGGAGGAGCCGGTGGCCCCTTCCAACACCGGCATTGTCTCTATCGTTTCGGATGCTGATCGCATTGTGCCGTCGTGGTCGTCCCGGTGGGGAGATGTGATCGAGGTATCTGGCGTATCGCATGCGGCGCTGGCGTTGCGGACGAATGAGATCCTGGCGGCGCTCGGGGTATGCCCTTCCGGCACCGGCTGAACAGCAACAACCCTACATTGTTGATACGTCACCAATAATCACCCACACTCGCACCTGCAATCATTTTTGATGACACGTCAACGAAAGTAGGAATCATGTCTCAGCTCACCGGTACATACAAGCTCGACCCGGCACACTCCTCCATCGGCTTCACCGTCCGCCACGCGATGGTGACGAAGGTCCGCGGCGAGTTTACCGACCACGACACCACCATCACGCTCACCGACGATCTGGCAGCAAGCACGGCACAGGGCACGGTCCGGACCGCGAGCGTCGATACCCGAAACGAGGACCGCGACGCACACGTGCGCGGCGAGGACTTCTTCGATGTGGAGAAGCACCCGGAGATGACGTTTACCTCGACGGCGTTCAACGTAGACGAGGCCGGCAACGGCACGGTCACGGGTGATCTGACCATCAAGGGCACCACGAAGCCAGTCACGTTCGAGGTTGAGACCTTCGGCGTCGAGGAGGACCCGTTCGGCAACACGCGCATCGGGTTCGAGGCCAGCACGTCAATTAACCGCACCGATTTCGGTATCGATTTCCAGGCTCCGCTCAACTCGGGCGGCATGCTCGTGAGTGAGAAGGTCGCCATTGAAATTGAGGGCTCCGCGATCAAGCAGGGCGCCTAGTCTCTGCCGTACCATCGGGGTATGAGCGCTACCAAGATCCCAACCATGTCGGTCCCTGTACGGGACTCTCGCGGGCCATACGTCCTCGGCATCGACGTCGGCTCGACGGCGAGCCGCGGCGGCCTTTACGACGCCACCGGCCGCCCCGTCAAGGGCGCGAAGCAGCGCGTTGCGCACGCGTTTACTACCACCGCTGACGGCGCGAGCACCATCGACGCCGACCAGGTCGTCGCCGAGGTCCGCAAGGTTATCGACGACACCGTCGCGTTCGCCGCAGCGCATGACCTGCGCATTGAGGCCATCTGCATGGACTCGTTCGCCTCGAGCCTCCTCCTTGTCGACGCCCACGGCGACGCCCTGACCCCGCTGTACACCTACGCGGACTCACAATCCCGCGACTACGTCGAACGGCTCCGCAACACAATCGACGAGGCCGAGTACCACCAGCGCACCGGCGTGCGCCTCCACACGAGTTACCACCCGGCGCGCCTCGCCTGGGCCAAAGAACAGCTGCCAGAGTTTTCGCGCGCAGCCACGGTCATGACGATCGGCGAGTACGTGTACCACAAGCTCGCGGGCATCCATGGCCTGGCCGTCTCTACCGCGGCGTGGTCGGGCGTCGCCAATGCGCACACCGGGGAGCTCGACACCGAGATTCTCGACGCCATCGACATCCCGCACGACATGATCCAGCCGCTGCGCTTCCCCGACGAACCCGACTACCCGGATGACACCGCGTGGCCCGCGCTCAATGGGGTTGCGTGGTTCCACTGCATCCCAGACGGCTGGCCGTCCAATGTCGGCCCCGGCGCGACCGGCCCCGACACCATCGCGGTAGCCGCGGCAACCTCTGGCGCGATGCGCGTCATCCTCCCGGAGGTGCCAGCTCGCATCCCAGAGGGACTGTGGTGCTACCGCATCGCGCGCGACAAGGCCATCTTGGGCGGCGCGCTCAACGATGTCGGCCGCGCCGTCACCTGGCTTGAGGAAACGATCCAGCCGGTGGCCCCGGACGACATCGTCGCCGTGCTTTCCTCCGGACCGGGGCGCGCCCCACTGGTGCTTCCGTTCTTCACCGGCGAGCGCTCCACAGGCTGGGCAGCCACCGCGCAGGCGCAACTCTTGGGCGTCACTGCGGCAACGACGCCAGCTGACCTGTGGCGGGGCGTTTTTGAGGGCATCACAATGTCGTATCTGCGCGTCTACGAGCAGCTCAAGGAGGCGGGCGCGGTCCCCGAGCGCGTCGTGGCCTCCGGCCGTGTCACGGCTGACCATCCGACGTGGCTGTCGGTGCTCGCGGATGCGCTCGGCTGCGAGGTCGTCCCCCTGGAGATGAAGCGCGCCACCCTGCGTGGCACCGTGCTCATCGCTCTCGATGCGATCGCTCCCGATGTGCAACGGACCACGCCGCCGTTCGGGCAAGGTTACCGAGGCGTGGGTGAACACGGCGAGTACTTCAGGCAGCTCCACGACCGTTTCGAAGCAGCGTATGGCGCGCTTGTCGCGAAGTAGTTTTAGAATCAGTCTGATTGTCTCAGTACTGATCTCACAAGGGAGCTTCGTTGGCACGCCACGCAACCCAGTCATCGCCATCCCCGCTGCGCACGGCACGCGGCGCGCTAGTAGCGTTCCTCGCGATTGTCGGCATCGCCACGGTAGTGGGCCTCGCCCTACTGTGGCCGGGAGGCAAGCAGCCAGAGGTCCTGCCCGGGTTTGAGCAGACCCAGACGTCGACGGCGGAAACCGTCAAGGCCACCGTCATTGAACACTCGGTGGCTTCCTGTGGTGGCGTCGCAACGCCGAACCACCCTGAGTGCGACTTCCTGCGCGTCGAGCTCAAGTCCGGAGGCACCACCACGATCGAGACAGCGCAGCAGCCGGGCACCCCGGAGCTTTCGGTCGGCGACCGCGTGGTGCTCTCGGTGCACCACAGCCCCGAGACTTCGTACTCCTTCCTTGACATGGATCGCTCGATACCGCTTGGGCTGTGGCTCGCACTCACGCTGCTGGTCGTCGTCGTGGTTGGGGCATGGCGCGGGGTGCGCGCGGTTTTCGGCCTACTGTGCACCTTGCTCGTCATCTTCGGCTTCCTGGTCCCCGGGCTACTGCTCGGCTACAGCCCCGTAGGGCTTTCCCTGGTGACAGGGGCGGCGGTGCTCTTCCCTGTCATCTTTGTTGTGCACGGCAGGAATTGGAAGTCCGCGTCAGCCCTGGCTGGCACCTTGACCGCGCTGGGGCTCGCGGCGCTCGCGGCACGCCTCGCCATCGATACGACGCAGCTGCGCGGCCTTGCCGACGAAAACAACCTCCTCATCCACATGTACCTCCCCCAGGTGCAAGTGCCAGGCATCATGCTCGCCGGATTCATCATCGGTGCCCTCGGCGTGCTCACCGACGTCACCATTGCGCAGGCTTCAACGGTGCAGGAGCTGTATGAGACTTCGCCCGACGCCCGGCCCCGCACCGTGTTCACCTCCGCGATGAAGGTCGGCCACGACCACATTGCGTCGATGGTCTACACCCTGGTCCTGGCGTATATGGGCGCTGCCCTCCCCCTGTCGATGCTGCTCCAGGTCGCCGACCGGCCGCTGACCCAGGTGCTCACCTCCGACGTGGTGGCCACCGAGATCATGCGTTCGAGTATCGGCGCGATCGCGTTGGTCCTGGCAGTGCCGATCACCACGGCGATTGCCGCGTGGACAATCCGCGCTCCCCAACCCCAACAGTAATGTTGCTAGAGTTACGGGTGTGACTACTTTTAATCGACGCCGCTTCCTTCAAACCACCGCACTCGCTCTCACGGGCGCAACCCTTGGCTCCACCGCGCAAGCCCACGCCCAGGGCCGCATCCTCGGCACCGTGATCGACTACGCGGGCGGGGTTCCGTCCGGTCGCGCAGTAAAGGCCGCCGGGCACCTCGGCGCTGTCCGCTACGTGTCGGAGCGCCGCCCCGGCGCGAACTGGATGCTGGGCAAGCCCGTCACGCTGGGCGAAACACAGGACTTCGCCGCGAACGACCTCGCCACGGCGTCCGTCTACCAGTTCGGCCGTGCCGAGACCGCCGACTGGCTCGGCGGCGCCGCTGCTGCCGCCCGCCACGCACCGGAGGCGATGCGCCTCCACGCCTCCGCCGGCGGCCCAACCGGCCGCCCGATCTACATCGCGATCGACGACAACCCCTCGCGTTCCCAGTACCTGAACCAGATCCGCCCCTACCTCCGGGCGTTCTCCGCGGCGCTGACGCTTGGTGGCTACCAGACCGGTGTGTACGGAAACATCAACGTGATCCAGTGGTGCATCGAGGACGGCATCGGCTCGTTCTTCTGGCAGCACGACTGGGGCTCCGGCGGCAAACTGCACCCGCGCGCAAACATCCACCAGAAAGCAAAGTGGACCGGAGTGATCGACGGCGTCACGGTGGACATCAACAACGTCTACAGCGCCGATTGGGGCCAGTGGACTCCTGGGCGACGCGGCCCCGGCTTCACCCTTGGCGACCTGGGCAGCTCCCAGCTTTCATCGCGCTTTGATTGGCGCGCGCTGCTGCCGAAGTAGCGTCACGCAAAGTAGCGTCACCAGGACATGGCAAAACCCCGGTGCACAGAGCGTTAAGGCTCGCCGCACCGGGGTCTTTGCGTTTGTGCTAGCTAGGGTCTCCCGGGAACTCGCGCGGGTCATTCGACATCCGCTCGCCGCTCAACGCGTCGAGCGCTGCGATATCTTCCTGCGAAAGCTCGACCTCGACCGCCCCGAGATTCTCCTCGAGGCGAACTGGATTCGCCGTCTTCGGCACAACCGAGCATCCCAGGCTCATCACGTACGCGAGCGCAATCTGCGCCGGGGTCCGGCCGTGCTTCTCGGCGAGGCGAGTAAACACCGGATCGTCAAGGTTCGCGCCTCGCGCGAGCGGCGCCCACGCCTCGGTGACAATCCCCTTTTCCTGGTGATAGGCGCGCAGCTCCTGCTGAGTAAACCCTGCGTGCAGCTCCACCTGGTTGAGCACTGGCGCGACGCCGGTGTGCGCGATGATCTCATCGAGCACCTCTTCATAGAAGTTCGCCACGCCTACCGACTGCAACCGGCCCATGCCCTGCAGCTGCACCAAAGATTCGTACGCTTGCACGAAGGTCCCGTGCTGCGGCCACGGCCAGTGCACGAGGAAGAGATCGATAAACTCGAGCCCCATCCGCTGCAGCGACTCCTCGTAGGCTTCCGCTGCACGAGTCTGGTCATCGTTCCATAGCTTCGAGGTGATGAATAGCTCTTCGCGAGTCACATCACCGGCCGCAATCGCGTCGGCGACCGCGCGCCCAACCTGCTCCTCATTGCCGTAAAAGGAGGCAGTGTCGATGTGGCGGTAGCCCAACTCAATAGCTCGCCGCACGATGTTGACGCAGTCTTCACCTTGCAGCTTGTAAGTGCCCAGACCTAGCAGCGGAAAATCATAACCGTCGTTGAGTGTTGTCACTGGAATGCGCATATCGAATCCTTAGCGCGCGTCAAGCAGGTCGATAATGAACACCAGCGTCAGGCCGGAGAGCGGGTGGCCGCCACCAGCAGGGCCGTACGCCTCCTCCGGCGGAATCGTCAGCTTGCGGCGACCGCCAACCTTCATCCCCGGGATGCCCTCTTGCCAACCCGCGATGAGGCCAGCCAACGGGAACTCCGCGGCCTCGCCGCGGTCCCACGAAGAGTCGAACTCTTCACCGGTTGCATAGTCAACACCCAGGTAGTGCACCTGCACATAACCGCCTGCTACAGCTTCGGCTCCGTCGCCGACTACGAGATCCTCGATGACAAGGTCCGTTGGGGCAGGTGCTTCAGGTACCTCAATCGTGGGCTTTTCCATACGTGAATACTCCTTGCGTCGTTCATTCATGGCGAAACCGCCGGGTACATATCCCCAAAGTATAAAGGAAGATACGTACCCGGCGGTGAACGCTAGAGATTATCGCTGGTCACGCGGCACAAAGTCGCGCTTCGTGTAGCCGGTGTAGATCTGGCGTGGACGGTTGATCTTGGAGTTCATCGCCAGCTGCTCGCGGTACTGTGCGATCCAGCCCGGGAGACGGCCGATGGCGAAGAGCACGGTGAAGAAGTCCGTCGGGAAGCCCATCGCGCGGTAGATCAGACCGGTGTAGAAGTCTACGTTCGGGTAGAGCTTGCGCGAGATGAAGTAGTCGTCCTTCAGCGCGATCTCCTCGAGCTTCATCGCCAGGTCCAGGAGCTCGTCGCCACCGAGGTGCTCCAGCACCTCGTGTGCGGTCTCCTTGACGATCGCTGCGCGTGGGTCGTAGTTCTTGTACACGCGGTGGCCGAAGCCCATTAGGCGGACGCCCTTTTCCTTGTTCTTCACGCGGTTCATGAAGTCGGTGGCGTCGCCACCGTGGTTGTCCTTAATGTCCTCGAGCATCTCGAGCACAGCCTGGTTTGCACCACCGTGCAGCGGGCCTGCCAGCGCGTTGATGCCGCCTGCAATGGAGACGAACATGTTCGCCTGCGCGGAAGCAATCATGCGGACCGTGGAGGTGGAGCAGTTCTGCTCGTGGTCTGCGTGCAGAATCAGCAGCTTGTCCAGAGCCTTCACCAGGATCGGGTCAACCTCGTACGGCTCGGTTGGGTAGCCGAACATCATGCGGAGGAAGTTCTCGCGTGCGTTCAGCGAGTTGTCTGGGTACATGTACGGCTTACCGCGGGATGCACGGTATGCGTACGCCGCCAGCATCGGCACCTTCGCCATCAGGCGAACAGTTGCCTTGTCTAGCTGCTCCTCGTCGAGCGGATCCAGCTGGTCCTGGTAGTAAGCAGAAAGAATGTTCACGGACGACGCCAGCACCGCCATTGGGTGTGCGTTGCGCGGGAAGACGTTGAACGCGGCCTTGAAGTCTTCGTCGAGAAGCGTGTGGTGACGAATCTCGGAGTTGAACTTCTTGTACTCATCCGTCGTTGGAAGCTCGCCATTGATGAGGAGGTACGACACCTCGTTGAACGTTGCGTTCTGCGCCAGTTCAGCGATGTCGTAGCCACGGTAACGCAGAATGCCGTTGGCGCCATCGATGTAGGTGATCTTCGACTCGGTCGAGCCAGTAGACACGTAGCCCGGATCGAAGGTGACAAGCCCAGTCTCCCCGAGGAGGTTGCCTAGCACCACTCCGTCGTTGCCCTCGGTGGCGGACTTGATGTCCATTTCGAATTCGCCACCTGGGTAGTGAAGTACAGCTTTGTCTTGACCTTCAGAAGCCATAGCAAACCTTTCTCAGAAGTTTCGGAAACCCTATTCCTTGCGGGATGCAAGGAGGTTGCAATTTACTCCCGCAATGCTAGCAAAAAATGTGACTCGCCCGACACAACTCAATAAATCTATTGACCACCACACCCCCATTTGTTCGATTTTCAAGTATCCGGAAAAGAGCTGGCGAAAGGCGCCCCGGGCGCGTCGTTGGGTAATAAGATGCAGTGAGACGCGAGTGGCGTCGTCAAGTTTCTCTACCCCCTGTTACAGGAAAGGCTGTCATGCAAACATTTCCGGTTCTTCCCCCAGCTCTGCTTCCTAGCGATGGGCGTTTTGGCTGCGGCCCTTCAAAGGTTCGCCCGGAGCAGCTCGAGGCTATCGCGAAGGGCGCGGACATCATTGGTACCTCTCACCGCCAGCCAGCTGTGAAGAATCTTGTGGGTGAGGTCCGCCAAGGTTTGCACGACTTCTTCAGCCTTCCGGAAGGCTACGAAATCGTGTTTTCGCTCGGAGGTGCGACCGCCTTTTGGGACGCCGCTACCTTCGGCCTCATCGAGACGAAGTCTGCACACCTGACGTTCGGTGAGTTTTCTGGAAAGTTTGCGAAGGCCTCGGCCGCCGCTCCATGGCTGGCTGATCCGCAGATCGTGGATTCCGCACCCGGCACCGCACCTTCGCCGCACGAGCTCGACGGCGCCGACGCCGACGTCGTTGCGTGGGCACACAACGAGACTTCCACCGGTGCGATGGTCCCTGTTCGCCGCCCGGACACCGATGCACTCGTAGTTATCGACGCTACCTCCGGCGCCGGCGGCCTCCCCGTCAATGTGCACGAGGCGGACGTCTACTACTTCTCGCCGCAGAAGTGCTTCGCTTCTGACGGCGGCATGTGGTTCGCCGTGATGAGCCCAGCCGCCCTGGAGCGCATTGAAAAGATCCAGGCGTCTGGCCGCTTCATCCCCGCGTTCCTGAACTTGCAGACGGCCGTCGATAACTCGCGGAAGAACCAGACGTACAACACCCCAGCAATCAGCCCACTGCTGATGCTGGCGGAGCAGGTTCGTTGGATGAACGAGCTCGGCGGGTTGGATGCGATGGTTGCTCGCACGACGGCTTCGTCCTCCTTGCTGTACAAGTGGGCTGACAACCACGAGTTTGCAACGCCGTTCGTCGAGGACCCTGCTGCCCGTTCCAAGGTCGTCGGTACGATCGATTTCGACGAGCGCATCGACGCAGCTGAGCTGGCTAAGGCGCTTCGCCAGAATGGTTACCTGGATACGGAGCCGTACCGCAAGCTTGGCCGCAACCAGTTGCGCATCGGTCTGTTCCCTGCAATCAAGTCCGAGGACGTCAAGCACCTGACCAAGTCTATTGACTATCTAATCGAACAGGGCGTGGGCCAGAAGTAGTCCAGAACAAATGGGCTAAGCTGGTGGAGGTATTTGTCAGCGGAAAGGAGCCACATGCGCGAGTTGTACCTCATGGATGAGGAGTCCACGGAGACTTTTTTCGTCCTCCGAGATGACGAGGGCATCCGTTACCAGCTCGCGCGTTCCGAGATGCAGGCCGTGGCTGAGGAGGAATCCACCAAGCCTGAGCTTGAGGTTGCACCGGACGCGCAGGAACCATCCGCAGACGCTGACAATGCACACGGTGATGAGCACTCCGAGGACGCTACAGAGACAGCCTCCGAGGAGAAGCCCCGCAGCCTGCCGGAACCGGACCCGCTGTACTCCACCCCGCTTTCGATGCGCCCGAACCAGATCCAGGCGCGCATCCGCTCCGGCACCCAGCCGTCCGAATTGGCTGAGGAGATGGGGGTAGCTGAAAGCCGGATCGACCCGTACGCCCACCCGGTGCTCCTGGAGCGCTCGCAGGTTGCCGAGGCCGCAAAGCAGTCGCACCCGATGCGCGAGGACGGCCCAGCGAAGCTGACGCTGTTCGAAATCCTCGCCACCGCTTTCGCTGCCCGCGGGCATTCGCTTAGCGATGCCACCTGGGACGCAACCCGTGAGCCCGGCGATGATTGGGTGGTGCATGTCCGGTGGCAGGCAGGCTTGAGCGAAAACGAGGCCCTGTGGTCCTTCCACCGTCAGATGGGTTCCGCACCGACGACGGAGGCGCGAAACTCCATCGCTGCAGACCTCACAGACCCGGATTTTGTGCAGCCAGTTCGTTCACTCACGGCTATCGATCAAGACGTCGATGAGGGCGAAGACGCCACCGATGCCCCCGCTGCTTCGGACGAGGATGCAATCGCGACCGGTGACTTCTTGCAGCACCCGGATGAGGCACCGCAGCCGCAGAAGAGGCGTCGAAAAGCTGTAACTCCGCACTGGGAAGATGTCCTGTTGGGGGTCCGGACAAACACGAAGCGACCGCGAAAGTAGGGCCCCGCTATGTCTCATAACGCCGTGGTTACCTGCTGGTTTGTCAACGTCGCACACCCGGAGGAGGTGCTCGAGGGCGAGCCGAAGGCGGACCGTGGGTTCGGCCGAAAGCTGCTCGCACAGGTTAATCCGGCGTGGCCTATTACTCCGATTGGCCAGTTCCCGCTGAATCGTTCCTCGGTTCCTGGTGTGGACGAGTATTACATCGCGGGGTACCCGGGAGTTGCGGTTGTCCGTTTCTTTGTCACGGACGCCGAGCGCATCAGCGAAACCGCCAAGGCGCTGCGCACCGCACTGCCTAGCGCTGACACCTACGTCTACGCGGAAGGCACCGATTCGGACTACGCGGCGATCGCCCACTACCAGGGTGAGACGCTGCGCCGCGCGTTCTCTGCCACCCGCGACCACGTCTTCGAGGACGTCGGCTTGCCGGACCCGTTCGAGGCCCCGTACTGGGCCGGGGAAACCGCACCCCAGCTCGGCGGCATTTCGCTACCGTTCGAGCCGCCAGCGCTGATGCGCGAGGCTGAGCGCGCATGGTTGGGTATCGAGGTCGGCGAGGACGGTCCGGATGTGCACATCATCGGCTACGCGGTGGATGGCCGCCCGGAGCCGAAAGTCGAGGCTCCTGCCCCACGCACCAAGACTGTCAACGAGGTGGCGGCAAAGTTCGCCGAGCAGACCAACACGTACGACGATTACGAGCAGCACGACGAAGAGACAGAGCATGACGAGTTTTCCGAGCTTGCCGACGCCTCCGTCGCAGCAGCAAAGCGCGTTGGCCGCGGGCTACGTCGCCGCGCCCGCGACCTGAAGGCTACGATTGCGGAGAAAATCCGCCACGCAGACCGCGGCTGATGAGGTCGCGCTGGCGCTCGTAGAACGCAATCGCCGCAGCCGTGGCCACGTTGAGTGAATCCGTTCCGGGCGCCATGGGGATTTTCGCGCGCACATCGGTCGCGCGCATTGCGTGCTGCGTGAGCCCAGGGCCTTCCCCGCCGACGAGAAATGCCACCTTCTCGTGATCGTTGAGTGCCTCTGAGAGGTACACGGCATCGTCCGCAGGGGTCAGCGACACCAGCCACCAGCCCTGTTCCTGCAGCTGTGCGAGCTCGCGCTGCCACGTGGTTGGGGTTCCGCCGAAGTGCGCAAACGGGGTGCGAAGCACATGGCCCATTGAGACGCGGACGCTGCGCCGGTAGAGCGGGTCGGCGGTGGCGGCGCCGAACAGCACGCCATCAACGCCCATGCCGGCGGCGTTGCGAAAGATGGAGCCGATGTTCTCGTGGTCCCCCACTCCCTCAAGAATCACCAGGGTGCGGGCATCTGCCACGACGTCTTCGACGCTCAGCGGTTCGGGTTTATCCGCGGAGACTAGCAGTCCGCGGTGCATGTCATAGCCGGCGACCTCCCCCATCACTGCGCGGCTGATCTCGTAGACCGGTATTCCTTCCGCTTCGAGGCGCTCGCCGTACTGTTCCAAAAAAGACTGGAGGCGGCCACCGAAGCCGAACACCGCGCGGACAGGAAAGCGGGACTCCACAAGGCGTCCCGCAACAAGAGGCCCCTCCGCAAACACCAGGCCTTTCTCGCGGTCTGAGTGCTTCAGGTCGCGGATATCGTCAAGCCGGGAGTCGGAGGGGTCGTCGATAACTATGCTCACGCTTTACGAGATTAGCGACATCAACGGTCCTTGTGCGAAATAGATCAGGAACAGCGCAGAAATCAGCCACATGATCCAGTGGATGTCCTTACGCTTGCCAGCGAAGAGCGCCATCACGGTAAACGCGATGAAGCCGACGCCGATGCCGTTGGCAATCGAGTAGGTCAGCGGCATCATGATGATGGTTAAGAAAGCCGGGAAGGCAACGTCGAAACGGGTCCAGTCAATGTTGCTGACCTGCATCATCATCAGCGCGCCAACCACGACGAGGACCGGTGCGGCGGCCTCGATTGGGACGATTTCGTACAGCGGGGTGAGGAACATCGCCAGCAGGAACAGGATGCCGGTGACCACGTTTGCGAGGCCGGTGCGGGCGCCGTCAGCAATGCCGGCGGACGAGTCCACGAACACCGTGTTCGAGGAACCAGAAAACGCGCCACCGACTACTGCGCCGAAGCCTTCAACAACGAGGGCTTTCTTCATGCCTGGCAGGTTGTCGTTCTCGTCGGTCAGGCCGGCCTGGCGGCCGAGCGCCGTCATGGTGCCCATTGCGTCGAAGAAGTTCGCCAACACGAGGGTGAAGACCAGGAGGCTGGCGGCGACGACACCGACCTCAACGAAGGCACCAACCATGTCGATTTTGCCCACGAGGGACAGATCCGGGATGCCACCCAAAGAATCCGGAAGCGCAGGGACCGCGAGCGACCAGCCGTGGTCATTCTCAGCGGACGAGCCTGCACCGACGAAGGACTCCACAATCATCGAGATGATCGTCGTCGCGACGATGCCGATGAACAGCCCACCCGGAATGTTCCGGATCACCATGAAGCCACAGATGAGCAGGCCGATGACAAACACAGCCGTCGGCCACGAGGCGATCGAGCCACCGAAGCCCAGCTGCACCGGGACAGTGGTGTGTGCCTCGTCAGGGATGCGGCGCACGAACCCAGCGTCCACCAAGCCGATCATCGCGATGAACATGCCGATGCCGACACTCATTGCCACCTTCATCGAGTTCGGGATGGCCTCAAAGACGGCGGTGCGAAACCCGGAAATCGCAAGAATGCAGATGATAATACCGTCAATCACGATGAGGCCCATGGCCTCTGGCCAGGTCAGGCCCTGTTGCCCAACGAGTGTCACTGCAACGAGTGTGTTCAGGCCAAGGCCCGCAGCGATACCAAACGGATATTTAGCAATAACGCCGAACAAGATACACATCACACCGGCGGCAAGGGCCGTCACCGCAGCTACCTGCGGGATACCAAGCACGACACCTTCGCGGTCGGGGCTCGTGCCCAGGATCAAAGGATTCAGGAGCACGATGTACGCCATCGCAAAGAAGGTCACGATACCGGCGCGGATTTCGCGGCCGACGCTCGAGCCTCGCTCACTGATATGGAAGAATTTATCAAGCCCGCCAGCGGGCTGCTTCGTTGAAGATTCGCTTGGAATACTCACTGCGAAGATCCCCTTTAGTTCGTTGAGGAAGTTATGAAAGAGAGCAAAGTTGTTGCATGCATCGGCTGAAATCTATCTGCCAAAAGCCTGCAATAGACTTTTACCTTAGTGCACACACTTCCTAATAATTTCGACTTGGAGCCCAAAGTGGATGTATTCAGCTTTGTCATTTCGCAAGGCATGGTTGCAGATGCAGATCTGCTCACCTCGAAGCTTCGCGGCTGCGGCATCTCGCACTCGGAGTTTGAACGCCTCCGCGTTACGGTCAGCCAGGTTACGGGCCCTCGCAAAGCGGTCGTCCACGTCACGGGAGGCCATGCGTCCTTGACGCTTCGCCCGGCGCCTGCGCCCTCCACGGAGATCACCATGTTCGCGGAGCCAATCCGGGATCAGCGCGCGCAGCCGAACAGGCACGGGCCGGACCTCGGGTGGCAGTTGCACGCATCGGCAACGCTGGGCACCAACGACGGATTGCTTGCCGACGCCAGCGGCCGCATCATCTCCGCACTCCTCCAACCACTGATCACATTTCCAAGCGCCACGCGGGCGGTCATCTCCGGGCACCCTGCTACCGCGGGGTCATACGCGCTGGAGGGGGTTGTGCGTGTGTTGGAGGAGGCGGGCGTCGAAACGCATGAGGCGCACGACGGCTTCTCACGCTTCGATCTGATGCACCAGGAGACGTGGGCCGTCGATGCTGTGCAGGGTGCCCGGCTTGTCGAGCAATGGCAGGAGTATGGCACACCCAAGCCTGGCCCCCGAATGATTTCGCGCGGTTTACTGCCGACGCACCGCGAGATCAATGAAACCCGGCGGCTGCGGGCATCACTGCTCTAGCGGGTTACTTCCCGTCGTGGCGCGGCGCCTTGGTATCTGCGTGGGCACCGCAGCCGTAGGATGCAGCGACGATGCGGCCATCAGCTGAGTATTCGTTGGTGCACACCCCGAAGTTCTCCCCCACTGGGTGCTCCATTGGAATGTAGAACGCGCAGGTCCGGCAGTGCAGCGTTGCCTGCTCGGCGAACGCAGAATTAGGGCCAAACTTGCCCTTCCGCCACCGCGTCTTCGCCGCATTGAGGCCTTCTTGCGTGAGGTAGTGGTCAGTTTCCCTGCCTGGGAACGTCACTGCATCCTTTGCAAAGGAGTCTGTGGTCAGGCGCTCGTCGTCAGGCGCTGGCTCCATGATGTCGCCGGGGCCGAGGTCGCCGGGGCGAAGACGCTCGGAGTACGGCACCCAGTCCGGCGCCTGCAGCGCGTCACGAGCCGGCATGAGCGCGACCTCGTTGACGGTCACCCATGTTGAGCCCGTGGCACACGCGACGACCGCGTTCCATTCCCACCCGTTGTAGCCAGGCACGCTCGCTTCGAAGCGGTGCGTGGCCACGTTGCTCGAGAGCCCAGCGACACCGATGTGCGCGCCGACCTCGCCTTCCGCGATCTCGAGGATGGCCTCTCGCGCGACTTCAATTGCTTTGTCGCTCAGCAGTGGTGAAGAGTTCTTGTTCTGAGACACGCTCTCCATTATGGCCCATTTCTGGGGAAATGCTGCATGATGGACGTATGCGTGTTCACTCCCGACGGTTTTGGTCCATCCTGATGTGTCCTTTGGTGCTGCTCACCGTGAGTGGTTGCGATGAAGCTGCCACCGAGGTGGAGCAGCTGAAACCCGAAATCGTACAGCGCTACGACTACGACCCTGCCCTGTTCACCCAGGGCCTCGAAGTCGATGAGGACGGCACGCTCCTCGTCAGTACCGGCCAATATGGAGCGTCCGGTATGTATCGGCTCACGACAGAAGGCGACGTGTTGGGCGAGGTTGCCTTGCCGGACGTGTTCTTCGGCGAAGGCATGACCCGCGTCGGAGATTCGGTTTGGCAGCTGACGTGGCAGGAGGGCACTGCGTTTCGCCGCGATGCAGCGTCCCTAGCAACTGTCGATACCGCCCACTACGACGGCGAAGGGTGGGGGCTGTGCGCCACCGATGATGCACTTATTTTCTCCGACGGTTCCGCCGAGCTGCGCCGCATGGACCCGGACACGCTCGCCGAGCTTGCGCGGTTCGAAGTCACCGACCAAGGCAAACCCGTCGAGGGTCTCAACGAGTTGGAGTGCGTCGGCGACGACGTCTACGCAAACATCTTCACAACCACCGACATCGTGCGTATCGACGCCACCTCCGGCCACGTCACGGCCAGGATCGATGCGTCGTCTCTTCCCAACAACGCCGACGAAGACATAAACAATGTGCTCAACGGGATCGCGCATATCCCTGGCACCGACGAGTTTTACCTCACCGGCAAGCGTTGGCCCGACCTCTACCGCGTCCGGTTGGTCCCTTCCCAGTAGAATTTCGCTCATGACTGCTTCCCGCCGTGCTTCCTCTCGCCTTGCGCTCCAACTCGGTGCGACGGTTCTCGCCGTCGCTATCCTGCTCGCTGGGGTGTACGCGTTCATGAACTGGCAGCGCTCGCAGCCAGGTCTTCCCGTAGAAGACCTTCGGATTCACGTCACTGCATCCGACGGCGAGCACGAGATCGCCCCCTACACGCTCTGCCCCCTCGATGAGCAATGTGACGGCGGTGAGCCACCGGCACTCACACGTGATGGCTCCGACGAACTCACATTCCGCATCGACCCAGATATCGCTGCGGGCAGCTGGCGCCTCCTCCTCATTTACGACGACCCCTCCGCCAACGAAGAGCGCCTCCACCAGGCGGGCGAGACCACCGAAGAGACCGCTCCTGCCGTCAAAGAAGGCGGGGCGAAACTCCTCGTTGCTGAAATCTCGACGCTGGCCGTAAAAAATGACGACCACGGGGAAGAAATCCCGGTGGTCGCCACATGGTCGGTCGCGTTTGAATAACGCTTAGGCGTCAAGCTCCTTCGCCACTGCGCGCAGGATGCCCGCAACCTGTCGAGCCTCTTTGCGCTCAGGGTAGCGCCCAGCCGTCAACGCCGGTTGCACGTCGGACTCGATGAGCGTCATCACATCGGCAAGCATGCTTCCGAGTTCTTCTGGCTTCCTACGGTGCACGGGGCGACGCTTCGGCGTCTCCAAGATGGCGACGCGCAGCGCCTGCGGGCCCTTTCGGCCTGCGGCAAAGTCGAACTCGATGCGCTGTCCAGGCACAAGCTCATCCACACCATCCGGGAGCACCGACTTAGAAATAAATACGTCGTCGTCTCCAGGGTTGGATGCGAAGCCGAAGCCCTTGTCGGCGTCGAACCACTTCACCTTTCCAATTGGCATTAGTCTTCGTTCCTTCTCTGTTCTCTATGCAGACTCAGCAGTGGCTATCCATCATAGTCGTATCGCCCGTTCGAGCCCCAACACGAAAGAAAGTGCCACAAATCACACTCGCGCTAATTTGGCTCGTGAACAGGCCAAACGGCCCTACCAGTCTCCCCGCGTCCGCGACACCGACCCCAAAAAGTGCCCGGAGCGTGACTAAATCGTTATAAAGCGTTAGGCTGTCCCGCAGCAAGAAAACGAGGCACGCTGAGTTCTGTTCGCCTCGCACAATTACACAAACAACAGAAGCGGAGGACCCAACCTTCGGAAACTCCCCTCCCGGAGCTTCCTTGGGGTGAAGTTGCTACTGCAACCGGGCGCCTCAGCCCGAACCCGACAGCTTACTTCGCAAGCGACAACAAGAGAGGACATCGTATTTCAATGGGACGCCATTCCAAGCAGACCACTTCCCTGACCAAGAAGGCACTCGCCGGCGCAGCCGCAACCGCGGCGTTCGCTGGACTGATGGCCCCAGAGGCCACGGCAGCGCCTGACTCCGACTGGGATCGTCTCGCACAGTGCGAGTCCGGCGGCAACTGGGCAATCAACACCGGCAACGGCTACCACGGCGGCCTGCAGTTCTCCGCGTCCACCTGGCAGGCATTCGGTGGCGGCCAGTTCGCTCCAACCGCGAACCTGGCAACCCGTGAGCAGCAGATCATCGTTGCAGAGCGCACCCTGGCACAGCAGGGTTGGGGCGCATGGCCAGCATGCTCCGCTCGCCTTGGACTGAACTCCGCTGCGACAAATCGCGACGCACAGGCTGCCGCACCGGCACCTGCTCCTGCACGCGCTGCCGTTGCATCCCCGGACGCAGCCCAGCGCCAGGCAGAGAACCCAGTTGACGCCCTGTACCGTCAGCTCGGCAGCTCCCTGAGCAACTATGGTTTCGCGATTCCGGCGCACATCCAGCAGTCCTACGCTGCGAACCGCGCGAACTACGATGCGTTCTACAGCCAGAACGCTGCACTGATCAACGCTGTTCGCTCGGGCGATCTCGCCGCTATCGGCGCAGCACTGCTGAACCGCTAAGCACTCAATAGAACGTGCCCGCCACAGAAAGCTTGTGGCGGGCACGTTTGTTTTGCTTTATGAAAGGGGCATAGGGACTGGCCAGCCCACTCTTTCAGGGCTGGCCGAAAGGTTGAACGCTTAGCGGTTGATTCGCGTCGTTGGGTGGACGTACCCGATTTCTTCCGCTGGGAGTGGGAGCACGAGCTCGTCCCCAAACGGGCTAGATGCACCGGTAAGCTGCGAGGACAGCTCGGTGACAGGCGAACCATTACCAGGGGTGTTGCTGGGCCACGCCGGGTTCGCGCGACCGATCTTCTCTACGTCTTTAGCCATGCGTACTATTCTTTCACGCCTTGGCAAAAATCGCACGTACACTAGCCAACGCTATGACTACGTTCCAGGAAGCGCTCCGCACGATGCGCCCCGAACAACTCCGGGAGCTCATTTATCTCAGGCCAGACGCCTTTTACCCCACCCCGCCATCCTGGGGTTCGCTGGGGACGCGGCTGTCGCTGGCTGGGTCTGCAGCACGAGCGTTACGCCGTCTCAACGCTGCCGAGTTGCGGCTTCTGGAAGCGCTCGGGGACGTCGGCGCCGAGCTCTCTCCCGTCGACACCAACAGTGTCCCAGCAGCGCGTGTTCCCGGGGCCGTCGAGCGTCTCCGTGCGATGGCGCTCATCTATGGCCCGGATACTGCTGTACAGGTCGCACCAGGGGCACTTTCCGCGCTGCCGTCGGGGTGGCGCCTCGGGGACCAGGCCCCACCGAACCTCGACGGGCTGCTGGAAGGACTCAGCGCCCGCGAGCGCTCAGTGCTGGATACGCTAGCGGCGTCAGGTTCCGTCGGCACGACGAGGGCCGCCGCGGCGGACGCGGATCCCACGACGCCAGTTGCAACACTCATTGCGAAAGGGCTGCTCATCCGCGTCGACGCCACAACGGTCCGCCTACCTCGCCCCGTCCGCGACGTCCTCCGTGGCCTGCCACCGCGCGAGTTCCCCGAGCACGCCCCCGCTGTCGACGAGCCAGATCAGCCGACGATCGACCGCAACGCGACTGGCGCGGGCCTCGACGCGGTGCGCAAGCTCCGCCAGCTGCTGCTCCTGTTACTTGAGTCCCCGGTCGCACTGAACAAGGACGGCTCCCTGGGGGTCCGCGCACATGCGGGGTTAACGCAGGCCCTCGGTTTCGATCCTGCGCTCCTCATTACCACGGGCGAATCCGCCGGCCTTCTCGGCCGTGGAAGCACCGACGAGGCCGACGTACTCGCGGCCACCCACGACGCTCTTTCCTGGTTGGACGCCACGATCGCCGACCAGTGGGCTATCCTCCTCGCCGGCTGGCTCGCCTCGCCCTGGCGCACCGACAAGACGCCGGAGCACCGCCTCCTTTCCGAGCCCACCCACAACCCCGACGTCAGGCACGCCCGGAGGCGCATCGTCGAGTTCGCAGGCCCCGACCAAGAGGCCCGATTACTGTTCCACGTACCGCTCATGGCAGCGAATTTCTCGCCCCAACTTATCGACGCCACCATCGCCGAAGCCGCATTCGTCGGCGCGATTGGCGGCGTGGGGAGCTCGGCGTCGACACCCCTGCTGGCACTCCTCAACGACGGCGACGTCGTCGAGGCCACGAAGCAGCTCGTCCCCGCGGAGGTCTCGCAGCTCATCGCGCAGGGCGACATGACACTGCTCGCCCCGGGGCCGCTCGATGCGGCGACCGCCGCCGTCGTCGAAGATATCGCCGACCTTGAATCGCCGGGCCTTGCCAGCATGTGGCGCATCAGCGACGCCTCCCTGAAGCGCGCCCTCGACCGTGGGCACGACGCCGACTCACTGCAGACATGGTTCAGACAGCACATCATGGGCGAGGTTCCGCAGGCCATCACCTTCCTTATCGACGACCTCTCCCGCACCCACGGCGCAATCCGCGCCGGCAGCGCGCTGAGCTACATCCGCTGCGCCGACCCTGCCCTCCTCGCCGTGGCGGCCGAGCACGCCGATCTACGAATCTTGGCGCCGACCGTCGCCGTCAGCCCGCTTCCGCTGCCACGCTTGCTCCACGAACTACAAGCAGCAGGCCTCCAGCCAACCGCCGAAGACGACCACGGCGCCTCCATCACACTTGCGGAGGAACCAACACTGGTGCGAGCAACACCGTCCTCGCTCCCCCGAACCGCCTCTCTGAGCAAAGGGGACGTCGATAAGATTGTTGCGGCCCTCAACTCGGATACAAGCCAACCTTCCGGGGTCAGCGAAACGTCAACGACTGATATGCTTCGTGCAGCAGCCCGCGCCCGTCGCCGCGTCAAGGTTGAGTACGCGGACTCGCAGGGCGCGCAGCACACCCTAACGGTCATCCCGTTGACGGTGAGTGTCGGCGTCATTGATGCGCAGGACACGGCCACGCAGCGCGTGATCCGCATACCACTGCGGCGCGTAATCACTGTGACGCTGGTGTAGAAAGAAAGGTCCAACAATGACGTTTGGGGACGGCCCACTGATCGTGCAGTCCGATAAAACCGTACTGCTTGAAATCGCGCACCCGGACGCAGCGAAAGCACGCGCAGCGCTTTCCCCATTCGCTGAACTCGAGCGCGCACCCGAGCACGTCCATACCTACCGCATCACCCCACTTGCGCTGTGGAATGCCCGCGCCACCGGCTTCGACGCCGAGACCGCAATCGATGTCCTCGAGCGTTATTCCCGGTTCCCCGTCCCCCAGTCGCTCCTCATCGACATTGCGGAGACGATGGCGCGCTACGGGCGCGTCAGCCTACTCAATGATCCACAACGCGGGCTCATCCTCACCACGGAAGAGCCCCCAATCCTGGATGAGATTACGCGCAACAAGAACATCATCCCGTTTCTTGGCCAGCGCTTCGACGCGCACACGGTAGGCGTACACCCGTCTGCACGCGGGCGCATCAAACAAGAACTGATCAAGACGGGCTGGCCGGTGGCGGACCACGCCGGATACGTCGACGGCGAATCCCACCCAATCGCGCTCGACTTTGACGGTTGGGAGCTTCGCGACTACCAGCAGTACGCCGCTCAAGCATTCTGGGAGGGCGGCTCAGGCGTGGTGGTCCTGCCGTGCGGTGCGGGCAAAACCATCGTTGGCGCCGCCGCGATGGCGCAGGCAGAGACGACCACGCTGATCCTTGTAACCAACACTATCGCCGGGCGGCAGTGGCGCGATGAGCTGCTGCGCCGCACCACGCTCACCCCGGAAGAAATCGGTGAGTACTCCGGCGAAAAGAAGGAGATCCGCCCGGTCACCATCGCGACCTACCAGGTCGTCACCCGGAAAACGAAAGGCGAATACCGCGCCCTCGAGCTTTTCGACACCACCGACTGGGGCCTCATCATCTACGACGAAGTCCACCTCCTCCCCGCCCCCGTTTTCCGCATGGCGGCCGACCTCCAGTCCCGCCGCCGTCTCGGCCTGACCGCAACGCTCATCCGCGAGGACGGCCGCGAAGACGACGTCTTCTCCCTCATCGGCCCCAAGCGTTACGACGCCCCCTGGAAAGAACTCGAAATGGCAGGCTTCATCGCCACCGCCGAATGCATCGAGGTCCGCACCACGCTCACGGAAGAAGAGCGCCTCAGCTACGCGACGGCCTCCGCACGCGAGCGCTACCGCCTGGCCGCCACCGCATCAGCCAAGCTCTCGACGGTCAAGGACATTCTCGCCCGCCACGAGGGCGAACCGACGCTCATCATCGGAGCTTACGTCGATCACCTGCGCCACATCGCGCAGCAGATCGACGCCCCACTCATCGACGGCCGCACCAGCACCAAAGCCCGCGAAGAAGCCTTCGAGTGCTTCCGCCAGGGCGAGCTCCGCACCCTCGTCGTATCGAAGGTGGCGAACTTCTCCATTGATCTACCCCAAGCAGCGGTGGGCATCCAGGTGTCGGGCACCTTCGGTTCCCGCCAGGAAGAGGCCCAGCGCCTCGGCCGACTCCTTCGACCCAAGCCAGACAGCAGCGAGGTCTTGTTCTACACCGTGGTCACACGAGACACCCTGGACGCCGAGTACGCCATGCACCGCCAACGCTTCCTCGCCGAACAGGGCTACGCTTATCGCATCATGGATGCCTCAGACCTCAAACGCGGCCTATAGACTGTGGCCTATGACTGAACAACCATTCCGCTTCAACGTCGACGAAGAATACGCCAAAGAACACAACGAACTTATTCGAAATACCAAGAACCTCGTTACCTCAAGCATCGCTCTGTTCGTCGTCTGCCTCATCGCGGGCGTCATAGTCTGGTTCCTCGTCGACCCGACCTCCCCCTGGCGCCTACTCGGATCCCTCTCCCTTATCTTTTTCGGCACCATCATGCTGATCGTCGGTCTTGCTATTCCTCGCGCGGTTCCACGTACCCAAGCAATTTACGACGCCAACCCCCTCTCTCCCGCTGTCATCACCGATGACAAGGGCACCACAGTTACCCTCACCGCGTTAGTAAACACAGTCGTTGACCAGCAGTCCCCTGCCGAGTGGGCGCTCACCTCAACTGTGGTGCAACGGATCCCCGGCGTCACTCCTAAGGTTGGCGCTGCAGTTCCGTGCGTCGCTGTGGGAGGCCAGCGCACATCCCGCGACAAGGCACACTGGGCAACGATTACTCCGATGCCAATCGCGTGGGGCACCCCTTCAGAGGAAGTTATCAAACAAGCCACGGACTACATCCCCGACGATCAGTGGCGCGCCCTCAAGCAAGCTATCCGCGACGAGGATCTAGTCAAGAAGTCTAGAAATGAGCTCATAGCTCTTTAGGCCGACATCCTCGCCTCAGCGTACGCCCCAGGGAATGCTTATGTCCCCTGGGGCGTATTGCTTGCGCCATGCCTCAGCCATTGAGGCCAGGTAGCCTGAGAGGCCTAACACTTTGAACGGAGATTCCAAGATGAACGATGCTTTTCCCCTTCGCACCCCTCGCCTTATCCTCACTCCTCCCACGGACCAAGATATAGACGCCATTTTTAGGATCCACGCCGACGCCCGCACCTATCAACACCGTCCCGACCTCGCGATGAAAAACCGCAAAAAGGCAGAGGAGTTGGCAAGCACATGGCAAGAAAACTGGGATGAACAGGGTCTTGGCTACTACGTAGTGTCCATGCTTGACGGAACAACCATCGGGTTTACTGGAGTACGCCACAGTGAGGAAGCCGGTGAACAGGTACTCAACCTCTATTACCGATTCGCCCCTGAATCTCAGGGCCAGGGATACGCAAAGGAGGCCGCATCAGCGGCGATTGCCAATGCACAGGAACGCTTCCCGCAGCTTCCAATCATCGCTATCATCGACCCCACTAATGAGGCATCGATCGGTTTAGCATTGAGGCTCGGACTCCACCACGCCCATGGTGCGGGTGTACCGAACGATTACGAGGTCTACCGCCTCTCCTGACTTCTCAACTCAACGCGGCGGGGTTCTCGACGCGAGCCTCTCTAGATACATCCCCGTTTGTTTGTTGTGTGTGGGTGCACAAAAAAGTGTGGTGAGTATGTGCCACAACAACACACACTCACCACACACAAGAAAATGAAGTTATAGGCCGGCGG